>DATNPK010000060.1 GCA_036703275.1 Coleofasciculaceae cyanobacterium
ATTTTCCTCACCAACACGAACCTTAAGTTGTTTAATTGTTAATTCTCGTTATTTTTTTATGTAACTTTGCTTAACAATTAACCGCTTTTCTCTGAGTCATAAACTCATTTAAAGCGAACGGTTCGCACCAATCCAATACCAGTTTGTTCCTTTGGTATTTTTTCCAGGCCCATCGTGAATACAGGCGACTGGACAAGCATCAACGCAATCCGTTACTCCTTCGCAAGTTTCAGTAACAATAGAATGAGGCAAAGCAGGTTTCTCCTTTAAATTTTACTATTGGGTCGATCGTCGATCTTTGTTTGAGATCTTAGCAGAATTTAGATTCCAGTTTAAAACTCCCGTATCGCCGTCTAAATAAACCAGCTGTCCTACTGGCAATGCTGCATTAGCTCCATCATGACCAAAAGGCAGGTCATAGATTAGGGGAATATTCAAATCTCCAAGGCGATCGCGCAATACTTCAGTTGTTGTCCAGCTATTACTCCCAGGATAGGGTTCACAACGGCTAAAACGACCTAAAGCAATGCCTTTAATCTGTTTAAATACGCCCATCATGCGCCATTGAGTTAACATTCGATCAATGCGGTAAGGATATTCGGTAACGTCTTCCAAAGCTAAAATTGCCCCTTTCAAGTTAGGCTGTACGGGTGTTTGTAATAGATGGGTGGCTACGGTTAAATTAGCGGGCAATAATATTCCTGAAGCCTTGCCGCCGCCTCCGGCTTTACCCTGTAGCGCATCGAGTCGTCCTGTTTCGAGGTAATCAAACATTCTGGCGATCGCCCATTCTGGTTCTGCTGCCAAAGTCGTTAATACAGGAGCATGAAGACCAGAAACTCCTTCTGTAGCTAAACTCCACAATAAGCTGGTAACGTCAGAAAACCCAATCAGCCACTTGTAATTTGTAGTGCGCCAACTCCAGTCTTCTAGTAACCTGGCCCCACCATAGCCACCCCTGACGGCAATAATTGCTTTACATTTTGGATTGTGCCAAGCTACTGCTAAATCGTCACGTCGCTGGCGATCGCTTCCTGCTAAATAACCACAACGAGATGGATAATTGTTACCCAATTCAACCCGATAACCTCTTTTACGCCATATTGCTAGACCCTGTTCTAAAGTATCTGTTGCTTGGACTGCACCCGAAGGTGCGATCGCCATAACTAAATCTTCAGGCTGAAGTGCTGGGGGCAAACGGCATGGTTTTAATAGTGAATCAGAGAATGTTGGCATCGCTATAACTGCAAGATTTTTGTAGCTTGAGTTTGCAGTATACTCGCTACATTACTGAATTTTGTCGCAACTATTTTACGCCAATTTTAGGTTAACTTTTTCTCTTGTTTTCCAGACAATATTCCCTCGCTTTATAAAGTTGCTTTATGTTAAGTTGATTTTTATAAAGTTTTAGGCTGAGCAACATTAGAGAGGACATTATGGCATTAGAAATTCCCGATGCGGTCAAAACCTGGTCGCAATTTGGTCATCCAATATTAATGTGGGTTTTGTTGGGTCTTACTGTTTACGCGTTATATTTAGGAATCCAATACTCCAAAATTCGGAGTGCAGATAAAGAAACCAGAAAAGAATTACTCCAGAAAAACTTTGGTCAAAGACATCATAGAATAGGTTCTATCCTATTGTCTCTTATGGTTTTAGGTAGTATAGGTGGTATGGCAATTACCTATATAAACAATGGCAAACTGTTTGTCGGACCTCATCTTTTAGCAGGATTAGGTATGACTGGACTAATTGCTGTATCTGCATCTTTAGTTCCCTATATGCAAAAAGGTAATAGCATAGCTCGTAATACTCATGTTTCCCTAAATATTTTACTTTTAGGATTATTTGGGTGGCAAGCAATCAGCGGAATGCAAATTGTGCAAAAGATCGTAGATCGGATGATGTCATAGCTGCTGATTAAAAATATGCAACCATAAGTAAAGTCAAGTCTTGTGAATACATATTGAAAACTTACTGCGCTTTTCAATTGAGTAGAACACACAAGTTTAATCCCAAAAGCTATTAGCTATTAGCTAAAAACAAGTCGATCGATAACGTAGTCTATCCAATTCAAAACTGCTGTAAAGATTTCTCTGAGGGAAATGCTCGATCGCTCGGGGGTAAAAATTAATCACCAAGAAATGTATCGATACATCTAGCTGAAAAACAATTATTTCAAAATGGACATTTTCTCGCCCCTGTTGATTGGGATGAAGTCGAGTAATTTAATAATCGATAGTTGAGCAAAAGCTTGGAAGCCGAATAATATTAATATTATTTGGCTTCCAATCAATAGTTTTAAGCAGCATATTGTTTAGAGTTTGTTTACCTTATTCAATTGCCTACTGCTTTTTGGTGGCATTGATAAATTGTGGCTAGTATGAAAATCTTGCTGCACTTTATAGGTTAGACGCGGTGATATCTGACGAACTATTTGAGCTAATAAGCGATCGCCTGTAGCTTGAACTAAGCTAGAAGATAGCTTAGCGATAAATTGGGGAAATTCAACCTTAACCTTCAAATCTAATTCCCAGCTTACCTGAGTAATGCGATCGGGGATAGTCGCCTGTTTAGAAAATAATCCTTTGCTTGCTACTGGGTAATTTTCAACGGCTACTTCTTGCAACTTCATTGATGCTTGGTAGTTTACGTCATATCCCAAAGAATCGTAGTCGGGAATAGGAATGGTATGCATCAAATAAACTCGATCTACGGGAGGTTTTAAGACCACCCCGATTTTTGGCTCAACTTCATAGCCAAAAGAACCGTATTTGCCAACGGTTAGAAGATAGCCATCGTCTATTAAAGGTTCGACTTTCATTGGTTGAGCGCAACGACAAAACCAACCTTCGTGGGCGTTTAAATACTGCGCCACTTTATCCACGTCTCCATACATATCCATTCGTCCATTAAATCCAACTTCAAAGACAAATGTGGTTTGCTGTTTGGCAGAATTAGTACAAGTGATCTGCATAGAATCAGGTGAAGAAATTTCTAAAAATGTACTTTGTGGATGATTAATAAATTTAGACTGCATATCTTTAATTTAGACTAACGCTTTATAACCTCTCCTTGCTGTTAATATGATTACAACAAAGGTGTTAATAATCAGCTAAACACCTTTTTTATTAAAGTAGGTGTGATTAGGATTTTTATGCGGATATTAGTTGCAGGAGCCACAGGAAAAACTGGGAGACACATTGTTAGACAGCTAATTAACAATGGTGTTCCTGTGAAAGCTTTGGTTAGAGATCTCGAGCAGGCGAAAACAATCTTGCCCACAGAAGCAGAATTTGTCTTGGGAGACGTATTACAGCCCGCAACTTTTGAGTCCGCTCTTTCTGATTGTAACGTTCTAATCTGTGCAACTGGTGCTACTCCTAGTTTGAACCCCACAGGTCCTTATCAGGTTGATTATCAAGGAACTAAAAATTTAGTAAATGCTGCCAAAAAACAAGGCGTAGAGCATTTTATTTTGGTTTCATCTCTATGTGTTTCTAAGTTTTTTCATCCTCTGAATTTATTTTGGCTAGTTTTGTACTGGAAAAAACAAGCCGAGGCTTATATTCAAAAAAGCGGTATTCCTTATACGATTGTTAGACCAGGAGGGCTTAAATCAGAAGACAATTCTGATAATATCGTTATGTCGAGTGCCGATACTTTATTTGAAGGCAGCATTCCTCGAGCCAAAGTAGCTCAGGTATGCGTAGCAGCATTGTCTCAACCCCAAGCCAAATCAAAAATTGTCGAGATAGTGGCAAATCCTGAGGCAGGAGCTAAAACCTTTGAACAGCTATTTGCTAGTATTGCTTGAAGTGCCTAAGTAATTTAACTTAATCTAATTAAAGTGTTATTTTAGACTAACATTTCAGGGCAAATTTTTAGATTATCACGGAGTTTGAATAAGCTGTAAACAGATGCAACTAGTCAATCAAGCTAAAAAGTTTTTCTATTTAAGTTGTTTAGTGTTACTGCTCCTGAAATTAAGAGATATTAGTCAACCCCAGGCGCATTTCGATTGGCAAAATTATGGGCAAGCATTATCAAAGCTGTTCAATTATTGGCAGATAGGGCAGCCATTTTCAGCACCAAATGCTAATGTTTCTCCCAGTTTATACGCTACCCAGCCATTGGTTATGCAGGGAGGAGATCCTTATATTAGAGCCTTAATGCGGACAATTACTGCTAGTGAAGCGAATGTTTCACATCCATATAATGTCATCTATGGTGGTGAGCAGATTGACGATCTTAGTAGTCATCCTGAAGTCTGTGTCACCATTGTAGCTGGACCCAATATAGGCAACTGTACTACTGCTGCTGGGCGATATCAAATGCTGGATTTCACCTGGAGTAAACAAGCGCAAAAATATCATCCCAATCCTTCAGGTATTTGGCGTTGGCAAACCTACAGTTTTGAAGCTCAATATCAAGATGCTGTCGTTCACAGTTGGTTAAGCGATACTAATGCCTGGGGAACGGATATTCCTCAACTACTGAGACAAGGAGAAATAACTCAGGTGCTGAAGTTGCTTTCTGGTACTTGGACGAGCCTTGGCTATGGTATTGAAACTAATTCTATGAGCAGTTATTTGCCTCAAATTTATCAAAATATGTTAACACAAGAGCTCAGCTAGTATCTCGATTTTTGAGAAGATATGCAAGTATTTGCTGTAGATGAGTAGTATTTTATCATACTAAAGTTTATAGCAAAATAACAGCTAATTATTTTAGTTTCTGAATATTGTCATAGAGTTTTAAACTGAATACTTTTTGGATTTTTAGTTTAATTAATATAGCTTATTTTCAAGGCTTTTCAGGTTTAGAGTTAATAAATTAACTAAACCTCAAAATACCCCTTAACTTTCGCCAAGCGAGTTGGAAAAAAATTAACTTTTTATAGCTTGGTTGTAAGGTAGATCTAACTAAAGTCAGAAGCGTTTTATTGTGTTATCACAGTTAGTACTGTCACAACTATTACTAGATTGTCATAACTATTACTAGATTGTCATAACTATTACTACCCTAATTGTATAAATTAAAGTTTATTATCTGAATATTGTCTAATTTTTGTACATCTAGTTAGGTGAACCCTGAAAACTAATCTTTAATTTAAAACTAAAGGTTTGTGCATTATAGATAGTGTTTGTTTAAACTAAACATAATTAATACTCCAAGTGAAAACTTATATACCTCTGTTTTATTCTGAAAAGATTAAAAGACCAAATCGGAAATACTTCTTAAATAACATCATAGGAGAAGATTTTCTGATATTGCTATTGGCTTTTAGCTACCATAGTATTCATCCTTGGTCAAACGCTTTGGGCTTATTTTTTCTCCAGATTTCTTTTTGGTGTATTTATGAGCTGGGTTATATAGAAAATGACATAATCGGCGATAAATTTGAGGATACAGCAATTGTTTCCGATAATTACAATTCTTTTAAGTATACTTTTCCTCTCTGGCAACCTTGGGTATGGTCTTTATTTTTATCAGCTATAGGTACTATTGTTCTGGCTAAAGATATAATTATTCCCAACCAACTTATTAACCCGATCGCTTTTAGCGAAGATAATTACCAGCTATTTAAAATATCCGAAGGCTTTTTGTTTTGGTTTATTTTTTTATTATTTTTAAGATTTTTGTTTCATATTTATAATCATCTTAATAAGCAAAGCCGAGTTTGGTTTTACTTGCTGTTGCAAGCCTGTCGTTATTGCGGTTATTTAGTTTTACTTACAACTAACACTATCGGAGCAATCTTATTAGTCAGCAGCGTTTTAACTCGCTCAATTCAGTATGTTTTATATCGCTATTTGGGAGGAAAAAGCAATAGCTGGCCGATGGACTTTCCCAGATATTTCTTTTGTCTTTTAATCTTTTTATTATTGATGGGTACTTTAGCCGCTAATAACCGAGACTTATTTTTAATTCTTAACTATCAAGTGCTGTTAATTAGCGTTTTTTGTGGGGCGAGAGGCTACAAACAGTTCAATAAAGTATTTTCACAATTTCTTCCCGTAAGCGAAGACGGTTCTAGTCAGGTTAATTAAAGAGTTAAGCTGTCAGGTATGTAATATCAAGTACGGATAATTGGTTGCAATAGGACAAACTCATTATTTGCGTAGCTTCTTGAAGCAGTCCTAAAGGATTAGCTTCGCGTCCGCTGCTCCGGTTATCCGTGATAGACTCATTACTCATTTGTTAGCTGTAACTGATTAACTAAATCATTAAAAGGTTGCCAATCATTTGTTTCGCTGATTGATTGCCAAACCGATTCAATTAAAGGTCGTAACAATGCAGTTTGAGGATTTCGGGCTTTAAGGCGATCGCCAATGCGATTCATCTCGGCAACGGGCAATTGATTTAAGCATTGATGATAAAAGCCACGCCAGTTAGCGGTTACTTGTGAGCTAAAGTTAGCGTTTTCCAAAATTAAGCTGCTATCTTCTCGCCAACCGTAATTAAATCCTTGAGCTAGTTCAGCAAAAAAACCATGATAGCTAATTTCAGTATCTCTTAATAAATTGATGGTTTGAGTTACTAGTTCAGTTCCCAAAAATCCCAAAAAGCGATCGAATCCTAATTTTTGCAGCATAAGTTTTTGATAATGTTGTTGATAACAATCATCAAATTGAGCTAACCCTGCCGCCAAATTCGATTGTTCCGTAACCATTGCCAGAGGCAATTGCAGCATTTCTAAATTAGACTTGCAAATATATGGCTGATTACCATAACTATAGCGTCCACCATAGTCAAAACTAGCTGCCGTAAATCGAGCATCATAGGTAGGAATAAAAGCATAAGGACCATAATCAAAACTTTCCCCAGCGATCGACATATTATCCGTGTTTAAAACTCCATGACAAAATCCGGCAGCCATCCACTGTGCTGCTAGCTGAGCTACTCTAGCGACTAACTCGGTATAGAAGTGACTATATTTATCCTTGGTATTGGCAATATCTGGATAGTAAACTGCAACAACGCTGTCTAATAGCTTATCAACAAGATCGCGACGTTTGAAATAGTACAATCTTTCAAACGTCCCAAAACGAATATGAGACTTGCTAAACCGAACCATTACCGATGAACGAGTTGGGGAAGGTTCATCACCCCGCCATAAAGGTTCGCCAGTTTCAATTAGGCTCAAGCAACGAGAAGTATTAACTCCTAATTGATGCAAAGCTTCCGCAGCTAAAACTTCTCTTACTCCTCCTTTGAGAGTCAGTCTACCATCGGCACTGCGCGAATAGGGTGTTCTACCCGAACCTTTTGTGCCTAGGTCATATAAATTTCCGTCTACACCTCGAAGTTGCCCATATAAGAAACCTCTGCCATCGCCTAAAAAGGGATTATATGCCCCAAATTGATAGCCATGATAACGTAAAGCTAAGAAAGGTCGGACTCCGTTAAATTTACCAAAGGCATCAATAAAATCAGCATCACTAACTAAATCTGGTTGCAAACCCAGCAAAGGTATTAATTTATCGTTGCGAAAACGCAAATAATGTGCAGGGAATTCGGCAGCAGCTACAACATCATAGTAATCATCACCTAAATTTTCCATCACAGATTGGTATTCAAGGTTTAGTAGAGGATTAGAGTTAGTTTTCATAAAGGCGATCGCGTTGTATGTTTAAATTTGAATTAGCCAGACACATTTGAAGCCAAAATTAATCTATGCTAGCTTTCAATTGATGTTAAAAGCTTAATTAGTTTAAAGTTAATCAAATCTATAAGTAAATTGCTTTTTCTTATTTTTTACTTCAATGCCAGATCCAATTATGTATCAAGAGGATGGCTATGTTGTCCTCGAATCAGATCTACCTGAACAATTCATGACCTCAGCAGAATTAGAAGCCAAACTGATAAATCTCTTGCTGTCAGAGGAAGTCATCATTCCCAAGGAACTAAAGCAGTTTGACTTGGTTCAATTACAGGCACGACACTTAATGAACAATTACTTTGAATTAGATATAGGTGCTGATAAGTACTTGCAGTGGTATGTTGTGCGTTTAGAAAAGTAAACTACACTTTAAACTACTACTTTGCTTACTTATTGCTGATTTTTTTTATCAGACAATAAAGCCAAAAATCTTTAAATGGTTCTATGTATTGAGCTAGTGGCCAAAGAACAAAATAAGGTTGATGAACAACTTGGAGTAGAGGCAAATCATCTTCCGAATCGGTGATTAAAATTGCTGATTTTATTTCCGACTTTGATAAGACTTCTTGCATCATCAACAGTTTCCCATTATGGCGATCTTTTGCCCCCCGCCAAAATCGACAGCTTACTAAGCGATCGCATCTCACTGGTAAATACTGGAGTATCGGGTTAATTATTAAGTTAAAGCCTAAGCTAGCTATGATAATAGTTGCATCGGCATTGCTGTTTATCGCTGAAATTAATTCAGTATTAGCATAGTCTTCGGCTAGTTTCTTGGCTTTTGGCTGCCAAAGCAGCAGCGTCCAAGGTAGTAGTATGGTAGGCACAATGACTAAAAACCAATCTCTAACCCTATTTCCTTTGAATGGTAGTGGTAGCCAAACCCAAGGTCTTAATATTTTTAAGAGAATAATTAAGATAAAGCCAATTAAACGAGGACGTAGACTATTAATATATTCTGCCGTAGAGTTTCTAAGTAGTAATGTCTCATCAAAATCGATGATTATATGCGTGTTTTCAGCGGTATTAGCGATCGCAGCAGTAGCTTGTTCTGGCGTAACGATCGTAATGCTGTTAGTTTGATTCTTTTCCATTAGCCAAAATTGACCTAGTAATTATGATGAGATTGTTCGAGAAAATCATAACAGGCTAGTTTTAAAAAACCGTGAAAGTCAGAGACTATCTAAACTATTTATACTATTTAAGAGTTATCAAATTTCACCGTAGCAATCTATAGGAGTAACCCCAGTCGTGGAGTCACGATACAACGCAGCAGAAATAGAACAGAAATGGCAGCAGCAATGGCAAGAATCGGGAATAGACAAAACTCCCCAGCAAAGTGAGCGACCAAAATTCTACGCCTTGTCAATGTTTCCCTATCCTTCAGGAGACCTACACATGGGTCATGTGCGTAACTATGTAATTACGGATGTAATTGCTCGTCTGAAGCGAATGCAAGGTTATCGAGTACTACATCCTATGGGTTGGGATGCTTTTGGTTTGCCCGCCGAAAATGCAGCGATTGATCGCGGTATTCCTCCTGCCAAGTGGACATTTAAAAATATTGCTCAAATGCGCGATCAGCTAAAGCAATTAGGACTTTCCATCGACTGGGACAGAGAGGTTGCTACTTGTTCTCCTGACTACTATAAGTGGACACAGTGGCTGTTTCTACAGTTTCTTGATGCAGGGTTAGCTTATCAAAAAGAAGCTGCCGTTAACTGGGATCCTATCGACCAAACCGTATTAGCAAATGAACAGGTAGATAATGAAGGGCGCAGTTGGCGTTCGGGGGCAATTGTCGAACGCAAGTTGCTTAAACAGTGGTTTTTTAAGATCACTGACTATGCCGAAAAGCTCTTGCAAGATTTGGCTCAGCTAAAAGGTTGGCCCGAACGAGTGAAAACCATGCAGGCGAACTGGATTGGTAAGTCTGTGGGAGCATATTTAGAATTTGCGATCGTGGGCAGAGACGACAAGATTGCTGTCTTTACTACCCGTCCTGACACGGTATACGGTGTAACCTATGTGGTGCTTGCTCCAGAACATCCTTTGACTCCAGAAGTAACTGTACCCGAACAAAAAAAAGCGGTATCAGCATTTATCGAAGAAATTAAAGGGGAAAGTGAAATTGAACGAACTGCTGAAGATAAACCTAAGCGGGGTATTTTAACTGGCGGGAAGGCAATCAATCCCTTTAATGGCGAAGAAGTGCCAATTTTAATTGCTGACTATGTTTTGTATGAATATGGTACTGGCGCAGTAATGGGCGTACCTGCCCATGACGTTAGGGATTTTAAATTTGCCACAGAGAAAGGCTTAGCGATCAAAACGGTAATTGTTCCTGAAGGACAAGATGCAAATGAGCCGCTGCAAGCAGCCCATACCGAACCTGGAATAATAGTTAATTCGCGACAGTTCGATGGAACACCATCGGTAGAAGGTAAAGCCAAAATTATTGAGTACGCCGAACAACAGGGCTATGGTCAAGCGCGCATTCAATATCGCTTGCGCGACTGGTTGATTTCCCGTCAAAGATACTGGGGTTGTCCGATTCCCGTAATTCACTGTGATGATTGTGGTACTGTACCCGTACCAGATCGGGATCTGCCCGTGGAGTTGCCCGAAGCTATAGAACTATCAGGACGAGGAGGATCTCCTTTAGCTCAGTTGGATAGCTGGATTAATATTGATTGTCCCTGCTGTGGTAAGCCTGCTAAACGGGAAACCGATACAATGGATACTTTTATTGATTCATCTTGGTATTTCCTGCGTTACAGCGACGCTAACAACACTGAAACCGCTTTTGCTCAGGATAAGGTTAATGACTGGATGCCTGTCGATCAATACGTAGGCGGTATCGAACACGCTATTTTGCACCTATTATATTCTCGCTTTTTTACTAAGGTATTGCGCGATCGCGGTTTACTCAACTTTGATGAACCGTTTAAACGCCTGTTAACCCAAGGCATGGTGCAGGGATTAACTTATAAAAATCCTCAGACTAATAAATATATTCCTGCTGCCGATGTTAATCGGGATCAGCCAATAGATCCTGAAACGGGAGATCGGCTAGAGGTTTTCTTTGAGAAAATGTCTAAGTCTAAATACAACGGTGTCGCCCCTGAAGATGTCATTGCCGATTACGGCGTAGATACAGCCCGTATGTTTGTCATGTTCAAAGCCCCACCTGAGAAAGATTTGGAATGGGACGATGCTGATGTTGAAGGGCAATTTCGCTTTTTAAATCGGGTTTGGTCTTTGGTGACAAATTACACTTGTGCTAAAGTAACTGAACAATCTCAAGAACTAACTAAAGCAGAAAAAGACTTACGCCGAGCTATTCATACGGCAATTAAGGAAATTACGGAAGATTTAACCGGAGATTATCAGTTTAATACCGCTGTCTCGGAATTAATGAAGTTAAGTAATGCTCTTAAGGATACTGAGTGCAAAACTTCTCCAGTTTACCAAGAGGGTATTGAAACTTTAGTTCTGTTGCTCGCTCCTTTTGCCCCCCATATTGCCGAAGAGCTTTGGAGTTGTTTGGGGAACACTGAATCAGTCCATCAACAGCAATGGCGCGAAGTAGACGAGTCTGCCTTGATGGTAGATGAAATTACCTTAGTAGTGCAAATTATGGGTAAAACTCGCGGTACGATTCAAGTTCCTGCTAGCTGTGATCGAGCAGCCTTAGAAAAGTATGCCACCGAATCAGATATTGCTCAACATTATCTAGAAGGCAAAGAGGTTAAAAAAGTCATTGTCGTGCCAAATAAGCTAGTTAACTTCGTTGTAGCAAAATAAGATTAGAGCGATCGCCTTTTCTGAGTTTTAGAAAGAGTGCGATCGCTAATCGACATTGCATTGAACATTTAACATTAAACCTTAAAAAGGAATTTCATCCCAATCTTCATTGCCGCCACTGGCAGGGACAGACGCAGGTTCTGGGGTTGTAGCTGTAGTATCGACATAGTTAGTCTCAGGTTGAGCTTGGGGGCTAGAAGCAAAATTAACGACATTATCAGGTTGCTGAGCTTGCTGCGGTTTAACCGTAGAACTTGAACCACCAATCGCATAAATTCGCGAGGCAACTAATTTGGCACGCTTTTCTTTATAGCCTTCGGGCATTTCAAACAGATTCATCGATAAACGACCTTCAACAATGACGCGATCGCCTGAACTATAAGTATTTTTAATTTCTTCAGCTAGCTTGCCCCACCCTTCTACCTGTACTTTTCCTGGGGCTTCCCCTTCTTTGGTTGATTCAAATTCAACCATCATCGAAGATACGCTAAGCTTATCTTGAGTAGAACGTAATTCAGGATCGCTGACTATCTGCGCCATCAAAATACAGCTATTCATGGGTTTGCTACTCCTTATCTATCTAAATTACTAGAAACTATGTGAACAATTGTACTATTTATCAGCCGGACTTTCATCCCACTAATTGTAGTGGCAGTTTTTAAGTAAACGGTACTCCGACTTCCGGGCTAACTTTGTTCGTGATCGATAAAACTTTGGACTCGCTGACGATATTCAGCCAGTTGCCGATCTACCCAGTAGCGCTCGCCACTGTTGGCATAAATATGGATTAGTGGTTCACCCGCATCCGGCAAAATTAATACCCAGTTATCATTTTGCGGATTAAATATTTTTACGCCGTCAATTAACTCCAAATTTTCTGGAGAATGAGTTTCTACCAAATAACGCATCAAAGAGCCTTTAACTTTCCAAGGACAGCGAATCGAGCAAGATTTATAATAAACATTTGGTAAATCATGACGAATATCGGCCAGCGATCGCTCTTGAATTGTTAGCATTTCGATCAGTTTGGCAATGCTAAACATAGCGTCAAAACCAGGATGGAGTTGAGGAAAAATAAAGCCCATATCGCTACTACCTCCTAACACTACATGAAGATTATTCTGGGCCGCTGCCATTAATGCTGTCGGATTGACTTTCGTGCGAATCACTTTCCCATCATGACGACGAGCAATTTCTTCTACTGCACTAGAAGCATTGACGGGAACTACTACCGTGCTGCGAGGATGAGCCGTAAAAATAGTATTAACCATCAAAGCTGTCAAAGCTTCATCGCGAATTGGCAAACCCGCCTCATCCACCAAAATAAATTGTTCTCCGTTAGCAGATACCTGCACGCCAAAATTGGCTTTTAGAGCTTCAACTACTTGACCCAATTGATCCAACAGCACTTCTTTTTGGTTGGCAGAAATAGCAGTTTCTTTTAAGCTGGCATTTAACACCACTGCATCACAGCCAAACTTGACTAAAAGCTGGGGTAAAATTGCTCCAGCTACGGCATACACATAATCAATGACAATTTTAGAACTGCTGCTACGAACGGCTTCTATATTGACGTGTTTTTCAAAAGCACGACTATAGGTATCTAAAATGCCACTAGGATAACTAACGCTACCAATTTCTTGAACCGACACTCGGCGCAAGTCCTCTTTAAAATAAGCTCCTTCAATCTTTTTTTCTTGAGATTTAGAAATGCTGATTCCCTGTTTATCAAAAAATTCAATTAATAAATAATCAGGTCGATTAGGTTCTAAACGAATATGAATCCCGCCTGACACATCTACCATGTGGGTCATCATGGCACGGGCAATGGGAATAGCAGTTGCTTCTAAATTTTGCACGTTGATTCCCGCCGACATCAATCCAGAAATAATAGCTCTACCAAGCATACGGGAGACGCTGCGTTGATCGCGAGAGACAATGACTGTCGAATCAAGCTTGAGGGTTGAACCATAAGAAGCACCCAGCTTGACGACAAACTCAGGGGTTAGATCGATGTTAGCCAGTCCCGATACGCCCCGTTGTCCAAAAAGATTACGTTGGGCTGTATTACCCCAAATTAAATTGATATTAAGTATTGCTCCAGATTCAATTCTTTTACTCGGCCAAACTCTAACTCCTGGTGCAATTTGAGCTTCTTCTCCGACGATAGACAAGCTACCAATCACCGAACCTTCTAAAGCCTGCGATCGCCGATCCATTCTCGTACCACGAGAGATTATGCAGGCACGTAAATGAGCCTCATCTCCTACTGTAGCTCCATTCCAGATAATAGGTCGCTTGAGGTTAGCATCCGAGCCAACGGTAACATTATCACCAATTACTGTTCCAGCTTCGATCTTGACCCGCGCTCCAATACGACAATTATTGCCAATCATAGCTGGTGTTTCAATGACCGCACTAGGATCGACATAAGTATTGTTGCCAATCCAAATTCCCGCCGACTTCTGTTTATAGGGAAAATCCAGCTTAACTTTCTGGTCTAATCCGTCATACTGAGCTTCACGGTAGGCTTCTAAATGACCGACATCACACCAGTAACCTTCGGCAACATAGCCATACATTGGTTCTTGCTTTTCTAGCAATAAAGGGAACAAATCCTTGGAAAAATCTGACTCCTGATTTTCTGGGAGGTAATCGAGAACTTCTGGTTCGAGAATATATGTACCTGTGTTGACCGTATCCGAGAAAATTTCACTCAGGGAAGGCTTTTCTAAAAAGCGCTCGATCTTCCCCTCTCGGTCGGTAATTACTACGCCAAACTCTACAGGGTTAGGTACGCGAGTCAAAATTAAGGTTGCTTTGGATTTTTTCTCACGATGAAAAGCGATCGCAGCTTGCAGGTCAAAATCCGTAATCGCATCCCCGCTAATGGTGACAAAAGTGTCATCTAACCACTGCTGAATATTTTTAACACATCCTGCTGTTCCTAATGGCTGCTCTTCTTCCACCGCATAGGTCATTTGTACTCCAAAGTCGCTACCGTCTTGAAAATAATCCCGCATCACATCGGGAAGATAGTAAAGAGCAGCAATAACCTCAGTAATATTATGACGTTTTAGCAAATTGATGATGTGTTCGGCTATAGGACGGTTTAGCACGGGTACCATTGGTTTGGGCAGATCGCAGGTTAATGGGCGCAATCTAGTCCCTGAACCACCAGCCATTAGCACTGCTCGCATCATAATCTCCTAATATATTGGGGTTTATTTTTATTCTCTTTTTATATACTTGTATTTTATTACTATTGAGTCTGCTGATTTGGCTTTAGCTCAGGAGAAGCTTAAATTTAGTAGAAAAATTGGTTTGATTTAAAAGTTAATTGTTAAGACAATTTTTAGCTGGTCAAAAATTAGAAAATAAATTACCGCTTGATTCAAAATAACCCATGCCACATTGTTTTTTTTTAGCTTGTATTTAGAGAGTACTATTAAACAAAAGTTAATCTAACACAGCCAAAAAAATTGAGTTGTTAATTCCTCAAGAAGAAAATTCGACAATTGCTAGAATAATAGGTGTTGTTGGTTTATTGAGATAGTAAAGGTAGAGATGCCACAGTTTATTGGTTTTGTACTATTCGTTGTTTATGTCGGTGGAATTTGGAAGTTTTTATCAGGATACCGTCGCACTAACTTTAATGCTGGTCTATCTGGAAAAATCACCCTCGCTTTATTATGGCCAGTATTATTGATTGGCAATAAATCCTATCGTCGCAATTTCCGCAAGGCTTTGAGAGGGAGATAAGCTACAAACCTTTTCTGATTAGCACAGATAAATTTCTGATGAATGGTAAAGTCTTGCTAATTGGTGGAACTAGCGACAGTGCAGCCATAGCCGCAATGTTGGCTGCCTTCAATATACGGTTTGTCGTAACAGTAACTACCATAACTGCTCGCTCTTTGTACTCTTCCACCGTTGCCATAGTAGTTGAGCGTATGGATCGCTCAAGAATGCAGTTTTTCTGTCAGCAAAATCAAATTCAAGCTGTAGTTGATGCTTCCCATCCCTATGCAGTTGAGGTTTCGCGTCAGGCGATCGCCATTTGCACTCAGCTAAATCTTCCTTATCTACGTTACGAAAGAGTTAATTATCAAGCTTCAGCCGTCGCTCAAACCGACTCTTTTCTAATGAAATTAAATAGTTTTGACCAACTTCTAGCAGGTGATTATTTAACCAAACAGAGGGTATTTTTGACCGTTGGTTGCCAAATATTACCCCGATTCAAATCTTGGCAAAATCGAGCTACTCTATATGCCAGAATATTACCCAAAATAGCGTCTTTAGAAACGGCTATAGCCGCTGGGTTTACTGGCGATCGCCTGATTGCTATTCGCCCTCCGATTAGCGTGGCGACAGAAACAGCTTTATGGCAGCAATGGAAAATATCTTTAGTCGTAACTAAGGCATCAGGAAAAGCAGGGGGAGAAGACATCAAACATCAGGTAGCAAAGGATTTAGGTATTCCTTTAATCGTTATTGCTCGTCCTCAGATTACCTATCCGCAACAAACTTCAGAAATTAAAGATGTATTGGCTTTTTGCCAAGCAATTTAAAAATTAGATTTTCCACAGTTTAATCTTTCATGTCTAGGTATTTTTCCCTAAACAAAGGTTAAGATACAGAAAATACTCATATCTCTCCATTAAGAATTTAGTTAATAAAATTTGCTCGACTCCAGCTTGAAGATGAAAATCAAACATCCCATCAATTTGCACAAATTCCTGACCTTTGCCTTCGTTTTAGGCTTAATGGTTATATATCAAAATTTTACTGTAGCTCCTTGGATATATCTCTCACTTCACGGAACTTATGGCATTATGTGGCTAATTAAAGATCGTCTGTATCCCGATCGCCAGTGGGAATCAGAAATACCAACCATTATGGGAATTGTAATCTTTGCTGTGCTGGGATTATATTGGGTTGCACCCTTTATTTTAATTAGTAGTGGAGTACAGTCTAGCGCACCTTTGATGGCAGCAGCGATCGCTACGAATCTCTTGGGAATATTACTGCATTACGGTAGCGATGCCCAAAAATACTTTACGCTCAAATATAACTCAGGATTAATTACCGAAGGATTCTTTAGCCGTAGCCGTAATCCTAACTATTTAGGAGAGATTTTGATCTATCTCGGTTTTGCGATGTTGGCGCAGCATTGGCTTCCTTTCGTGATTTTAGGCTTAGTTGCGGCTTCAGTTTTTGTGCCAAATATGCTGAAAAAAGATCGATCTCTAGCTCGCTATCGTGAGTTTGCTGCCTATAAAGAACGTTCTGGTTTACTATTACCCAAGCTGTTTGTTAATCAATCAGCAGAAACAGTAGCAGAAACTATTGAAGTTAATTAAAAAGTTGCATAATGATTTAGATCGAGACAATGGCGATCGCAACTAAAGATTGAAATATTGACTCAAGCGATCGCCAGTATTACAGGCACATTATTAAATTATTTGCTGTTGTATTTAGTCTCTAAAAAGCCTAGAATCTTTAGCTTTTGACTTCTTAACAGTGGGTGACTTTGGCTGAACTTAATGTTACCCAGTAAGTTATATCATCTTTAGTAATCCTTTCCTTTTGTTGTTGTTCAATTTCGCTAGCAGCCCTGCGAGCATTGTGTAGTTGCGGAAACAAGTTTTGTAAAAAGAAATTAACTGTATTCGGTTTAATTAACCCTTGTTTAACAGCAGTGTCTCCAAAACTTAGTGAATGCCTGTGTTGTTCAGAAAGTATGATGCCAATATCTTCTTCACTCAATAATCCTGCTTTATTCAAATAAAATCCGATAGGATGTTCTATTCTTTGATTAACCAACTTAAATTATTCTTGAACAAAGAAATCGGCAGTATCTTGTTTGATCCATCCTCTTAAGGCTAAGATTTCCCCTAGTCGCATATCTTGATAATAGTTTTGATCTCTAAGAGCGACCTCTAGCTGCGGACTAGTAATTAGATCGGCTTCTTGTAAAATTTCGCCAATCGGCTTAAAGGTAACAAATTTAGACATTATAAGTATCAAAAAAGCAGTATATATAAAAGATTTATTAAGATTTATAATTAGTTCTAAAATAACTGATGATTGATTGAATTGGGTAAAGTTCAGCGCAAAAATAAGCTTTGTCTGAACGGACAAAATTGCTCTTATTTTCAACTTGAAACATTAGCCTATTTGGTTAAATAAACAGCATGATGCTCGATATGTTCCTTTATAAAACTACTAACTGTAAAGTAGCTGTGATCGTATCCCGATTGCCATCGTAAATTAAGATTTTGTCCGACTTGTTGACAAGCAGCTTGGAAAGTTTCGGGCAATAATTGTTTTTGTTGATAAAATTGATCGTCAGTTCCTTGGTCGATCAAAATTGTCGAGTTTAGCTGAGTATGCTTAATTAACTCACTAGCGTCATATTCTGCCCAGTTTTGGCGATCGCTGCCTAAATAGGCGGTAAATAGTTTGTTTCCCCAGGGACATTGCATCGGTGCTGCTATTGGTGCGAAGGCAGATACTGATAAATATTGCTGAGGATTTTTTAAAGCGCAAATTAAGGCACCATGTCCTCCCATCGAATGTCCAAAAATACTTTGTTTTTCAGGATTAACTGGAAAATTAGCAGCAATCAAGCCAGGTAATTCTTGGGTAACGTAGCTATACATCTTGTAATGCTTTTGCCAAGGATCTACCGTAGCATCTACATAAAAACCTGCGCCACTGCCCAAATCCCAAGTTTCATCTTCTCCAGGTATTCCCGTGTTGCGCGGGCTAGTATCAGGCACGACGAGCATAATACCCAATTCGGCTGCATATTTTTGTGCGCCAGCTTTAGTAATAAAATTGTCCTCGGTACAGGTTAAGCCAGATAGATAATAGAGAATAGGCATTGACTGAGAAGACGGTGTTTGAGGCGGAAGATAGACTGCAAAATTCATCTTACAGTTACAGGTAGATGATTGATGTGAGTAATAGGCAACTGTACCATCGAAACAGCGGTATTCGGACTTGAGGTTTAAATAATCGGACATGGTATTTTGGTAAATTGGGTATCAATAAAATTATCTGACGTTTAATGATTGATTACAATATGAGCGATCAATTCAATAAATTCAATATTTTCAGCTTGAGCATTACTAAAATAAGTTAAATATTTGAAACCAATTAATCCATGGGACTTTGTAGTTATCGATACTGAAGGGCAAAGAGAAATACGAGAAATTGCGATCATCAACGCTGAAGGCAAATTAATCTATGAAGCTTTTAATTGTGAGCATCCTAATGGTCTAGATCGCGGCGTATTAAGTAAATCACTCAAGATTATTCTTTTAGACTTCAAAGCAATTGTTCATCATAAAATACTTGTGTTTCATCATGCTAGTCACGACCTTCAAGTATTAAAAAAGAGCTTCCAAAAAGTTAATCTATCCTGGCAAGATTTTAACCAAGTACATTGCACCTATAAATTAGCTAAAGAATTTTTTCCTCATTACTATTCTTATTCATTAGAATACCTTGCTAAAAAGCTAAATTTAAAAGTAGATCGTCAGTACTTTGATCGTGGAAAAGCTCATCTAGCCCGATATGATGCTCAGTTTACCTACCAAATCTATATAACAATTAAGCGGAAAATGACTTTAACATCCCTAGTAAATAATCCTTTTGGCAGTAGTCGTGTCGATAATCCTTTTCAAAGCCATCCAGACAACATCAATATTTATCGCGATCAGTACACCACCTTAGAAGCGGTAATTGACGATATTAAATGCGATCAAAATCATCAAAGTAAAGGTGCAGTAATTATCGGTAAGCCTGGGACTGGCAAAACCCATTTAATTATGCGTTTAGCTCAACAAAGATTGAAGCTCAATCGCTTGTTATTTATTCCTTGTCCTAATGATGCTGGCACAATTAAATATCATACTTATAGCTGTATTTTAGAATCTTTAAACAAGAACATACCAGGCACAAAATTTAATCAATTAGAGTATTTTTTGGCAAATACCTTTGTTAGCATCATCAAGTCGAGTAATAATAAGACTCAAAAAATAAAAACCATTTTAGACAATATTGAAAACCATCCTCTTTTGCTTTACGAAATGTTAGGCCAAGAAGGTACTGAAAAGAGAAGAAAAAACTGGGACTATATTGAAAAATATACTAATGACTGGTGGCTCAAAAAATATGGTGCTGCGGGCTATGCGCCAGAAATTATTAAGGGTATAGTTAAATTCTGTCGCTACTGTGATCTCAACTATAAACAGTTAGTAAAAAAATGGTTGGCTGCGGATGAATTAGAAGCAGAAGAATTAACTAAAATTGGCTTAAGTAGCTGGCATGATGAGATTAGCAAAGAAGATTTTTCAATCGATGCGATCGCAGTTTTAGGCAAACTATCTTTGTTACATGAACCGTTAATTATGGTTTTTGACCAGCTAGAAATGCTGGGATTAGAACATAACCGCAGTATTTTGCTCAATTTTGGGGAAGCGCTCAAAGAAATTTTTACTAGAGTTCCTCATAGTCTAATTGTCTTTAATTTATTTCCCAATCGCTGGCAACAGCTACAGCAAATTTTTGATGGCTCAATTATCGACCGTATTGCTCAATACCAACTGTTTTTAGCACCGCCAACAACGGAAGAAATTCAGGAAATTTTACAGTTAAAAGCAACAGAAGCGGGGACAGATTTAACCAGTTTGTTTACGACTCAGGAACTCGAACAAATTATTGGCGATCGCCATTCTATACGTACAGTTTTAAATCATGCTGCGGCATATTTTCGCTATAAATATCAGAATATCCCTTTACCAGATCGCAAAAGCGATGTTGCTGACTCAGAAAACAAAGTAACTCTATCAGCAATTGACTCTAGATTAGACAAGCTAGAATCTCAGCAAAATCGATTAGAACGGTTACTTACAAATATTGCTCAAGCGTTAAATGTTTTTACTCATAACACACAAGAGAATCAATTACTCAGCAATCTTAGCTACACACCGCAAGTAAATTCAGCCAAACCTGCTGCCAAATTTGCAAAGTCTTTAGAAGAAAAAGTTAAAAATTATCTAGATACTCAGCAAACCATACTGGAACAAAATTATCATGAGACGGAAATTCTGCTCGACGAAAAGGATATTGGTAAATTACAGGATATTATCGAAGCCTTTAAAAAAATATTCGAGCTAGAAACAGATGTTTTTCCGACTAAGCAAGTTCTACCACCTCACCGAATTATAATCAATAAAAATCTTTGTATTGGTTTCTTAAGTAGCTGCAAAGGAAGCAAGTTCACCTCAAGAATTCAAAATTACAACGAATTAATCGCAACCAAAGAACAAATGAGATTTCTACTATGGCGTGATGATCGAAGCGATCCGATTAAACCCAAAACAGTAGGAAGTAGAGAAATAGACAAACTTGAAAATACCAAGAATGGAGAATTTAAACAGTTTGAGCGCGATAATCGAATTACTTTTGAACTAATTTATAAATTTATTAGCGATGTCTATAATCAGGATCTAGAAATAGATCTTGATACGCAGTTTAAATCTGCACTTAAAATAGTGGCAGATTACTTTCAAGATTATTGGTTGATCGAAGAACTACATTGATTGCTATCGGTGACCAACTGCATCTAAACTGCGATCGAGTTAAACAATCTAATCTATCTGTTTGCGAACCGTCTTTGGCATTTACTTTTGGCACAATATCGGGACGTTCCATGTTTTCCCAACCCGCAGGGCGTTTAGAATTATACCAAGCAACTGAACCTATAGTTACAGCCGCTAAAAAACCGACTACGTAAACTGCAACGAAATAAGTAGGGAATTCTGCCGCTACTGCAAATAGTAAACTTATAGCAAATAAATAATTTCAGCTTGATAGTGTCGCAATTTTAAGCCGAGGGACGCGGCGGTTTCTTGCGCTTGTCCAATCGGCTGGTTAAGAAGTGATTTTAAATTGATTTTTATTCCTTCTTCTACGGAAGATTTTTGTCTCCCACTAGCGGAGGCTTTGTACTTTAGCGATCGCCTTGTCTGCTCGGATATTCCAATTTTTCGAGAAATAACTAAATAACTAAGTGCTGAAAAATATTATTAAAGATCGCTGCTAAATGTCGCCAACGAAATTCGGTCTAAAATATTTTATAGTTGTTTTTTTAAAATAGTCAGCCGATAACTTAACTTTACTCAATTAAGATTCTCAGTTGATAAAGAATTTAAACTAATTACCAAAGGGATCGCAACTAAGCATAATTTAAGTATCCAAGGCGCACAAAATAGAGTTAACAAAGAAAAGGCTATAGAGGTAAATCGCATCCCAGCTTTAAAAACATCGTCATCTATTTTAGAACTTATGTATAGTGCGATCGCAGCAACGAACAGAGTCACCAGTGAAAGGGTGAGCATTTTATTATTCCTCTTATTATTTAGATAGTGGTGTCTTTGCCGTTGTCAAAAACCGAGCTTCGCTTCAATCTTACTGTTACGACTGGCTATAAAATTTAAACGGTCATTAACCCTAATATTAAGATATTATAACTTCCAATTTTTTTGTCAATATATAAGTATAACTAAACAATTAAAGTAAAGATTTAATTTAGATCGCTGTTTAGTGCAACAACGCCAATTACTTAGTAATTTCTGACCGCGGAAACTGGGGAACGAGTGAGGGATAACGCTCTAGCCAAGCTTGACAAGCAGAGCGCAATTCTTCCCTTTCTTCAAGGCTAAGACCTTGAGGATCGAAACGGTAGCGATAATGCATGGTAATAATCCTATTTAGCCCATCAAATATAGCTGAATTGTCTGAGATATTTTGTAGCCGTTGTAGCCAATCTTGCCAAGTTTCAGCGCGATCGCGAATCAGCCCTAATTTATTTAATTCCTGTTCGATTAGATAAATCTCTGAGTCTTCACCGACAGCTAATTCAGCAGATTCTTTTGGTTTAATTCGCAAGGCGGTTAATTGTCTTTTGTGTCCCTGGCGGGTAAACTGCCGAACCAAAATAAACGCTAAGGGGAAGACAAACCACCACAGATATTTAAGTCTGCCCATGTTGCCAATTATTGCTAATATTTGGGAAAATTTAAACTGAATTAGCGATCCCAAGTCTTGTAGATATTGCCAATTAGAGGTCGCATTATCTTCGATCGCCACCCAGGAAGAGGGAGTAGTATCAAAAGCCTGCCATTGACCATCAAGATATACCTGCGTCCAAGCATGAGCATGGCGATCGCGCACAATATATTGTCTCTCTAAAGAGCTTAATTCGTGAACAGAATAACCAACGGCGTAACGAGTCGGAATACCTACACCTCGCAATAACAAGGTGGTAGCAGTAGCAAAATATTCACAGTGTCCCGAACGATGGCGCAAAAGGAATGCAGATAACGGAGTTTGATTGCTACGCCGTCGTGCTAATTCCAAAGAATAGTTAAACTCCTGGCTAAAAAACCGCTGAACAATGTTTAAGACTTCCTGGGGTGATTTATCTGTTAGTTCTAAATCGCTGATGATAGTCGCGATCGCAGGCTGCTCTTGGTCTATTATTTGTAAATCCGCTGCTGTAGGAGGACTATCTACAGACAACTTGGGATCGTATTGCACCCGATAAGACAACCAAGTCGATTCAGCCATCACCTGCACTGTACCATATTGATTTTGCTCAATTTTTGCTGCGGGTAGTTGAGTTATTTGAAAACTACCCTCGGGAAGCTTGATTAAACCTTGACTATCAGCTAAATTTTCACTAATAGTTACTTCTTTCTCCTGGGAAGACTTCTGATTGAGAATCCAGGTATTTTCAGCTTGTCCTGGTTTGATGGGGGTAAATTTTGCCTGAGTCGCTCCCCAAAACCCTGAAGAATATTTATTGTATGTAGCTCGTCGAATTAAACTTGGTGCAGGTTGCTGGAGTGAGGGTTTGAGACGCAAAACAATCTTATTTGACTGTTTGACTGAGCCAAGATCGCCAATAGCAGTACTAACCTGATTGGGATCGGTTTGAGGACGATAAAAACGGTAGAACAACCTAGATGTGTTTTGTGCTAAAGATACTTGTAGATGATGTAGTCCAATATGTCCTATCTGCCCTAGAGCGATCGCTAATAGTATTAAACCCAAGAAGACTATAGTAGAAAATCTTTTCGATCTAATGGAAATAAGAACAGCACCAATTAAACTAACAGCAACAGCATAAAAAAACGAGTTTCGAACATTAGCGGCACTAGCAGCCAAGATACAAATAGCGAAATAGGGAAAAGTTAAGTTAAGAGGAAATAGCTGTTGTCGATCGCCTTTTTCTTGGAAGAACAACAGGGCATGAAGATCGACGCGATCGCTTGTGGAATATGCTTGAGCAATTAACAAAGGCGCGCAAATTATCGGTAGCCACTGAAAGAAACTAAAGATTAGCTGCAAAGAGCGATCGCTTACCAATAGATAAATCAAGATCCCGATCAGCAATATTGTACAAATATGAGAAGTGGATCGGAAATCAGCCGTAGTTAGATTCCAGCGCCAGTTTATGTATCGTGAACCTTCGTAAGCGATCGCTAAGGGAATGGCAACAATCCAAAAACCTGTTTGCCAACCCCAAAATAAAATGGTTATGCCGAGCAAAAATGGTGGGAGGTTCATTTAAATAACTTAAGGATCAAATGTTTAGCTAATAATTTGATTGAATATTCATTAGTGCTGTTTGTATTTTGCCCATGGGTAATATATATAAATTTTCTACATCTAAATTGCTAAACTGTTCGTCTTCAGTCAGCAACAAAACTAAAAGCGGAATATTAGATCCTTGCAGATGTTCAACTAATTTCCTTCTCTCTTCGTCCCAACCAATCAAAATACAGATACAGCCGCTCAACATTGATGTTTTTTCAATTACCGCAGCCGTCAGGTAATCAAAAGTTTTATCCTGACAAGCCGTAACCCCCGCCAAAATTTCTAGCATTTGTTCGCTGCTGCCCAAACCTCTTCCTGAAGTAAAGCAATAGGACTCTAAGCCGACAAACATTAAATCTAATAATGATTCTTGGGTATCAAAGTCCCAGGCGAAAGATGCTGCTACAGAAACAGCTTCTTCGAGAATTTCACTTGGACTCTGAGCTGAAAAAGTATCTAAAATAAGTGCATGGCGGACAAAGTACTCGTTTTTTTCTTCTCTAACTACAGGCTTGCCTGTTTTTGCCCAGCTTTTCCAATGAATCTTACGTAGAGGATCTCCTGGACGATAATCCCGTAGAGCCACAAATTCTTCAGAGTCGCCAACGGAGAAAGCCAGACTCACGCTGCCCGATTGTGCCATTCTCGAGCCTGGTAGGTCAATCATGGGTAACTGATAACGTTGGGGTAGAACCAATAAAGACTGAGGTAAATTAATGGTTTTAGCAGCATTAAATAAATTAAACGGATCGGGGCGTAAAATACTAATTCCCGTCAGACGAATCGCACCTCTATGCGTGGGCGTAATTTCTGCTTTAATTTCCGTTGTACTTTGAGATTTCAAACTAGGTAAGGCGATCGCGCCTACCTTAGCCTTTTGTTTTTGGGAGATCGCTTTTAACCAATGAAGATAAATAAAGGTTAGAGAATTAATCGAGCCTTTCCGGCTAGCAGATTTGATGATTCGCTCAAACTCAACTAAGGTAAATTTAGGATGAGCAATTGCTTCTAAAAGTAGTAGGCCCGTCTGTATTTTTTGGCTGCGACTAGTAATAGTAATTCGATAAAATAATTTAGAACCAACGGTTGCAAATCGCGGTAAACTTCGCTGCACTTCATAATGCTCGGGGAAATGAAAGCTATATATGACCGCAATAATTAAAACCGCTAATAAAAAAGTCAAAATTTGATACGCCATAGTTTGCTTCGTATCTAAACCAATAACTACAGTCGCTACCAGACAGACTAAAATAGCCCAACCAGCAGGAGTAAAACGCTTTAGTAGCCACTGCTGTATTCTGTAGCCCAACCAAAACAGACGATAGAGAAATTTCATTTACCAAAAGTAAGTCATTCACCAAAGCACCATCTTGGCACAGGTATTTCGAGTAGCGAGTTAATTTAAAAATTTAGCTATTTCTCAGGTTTTAGTTGGCTTCTCTTCAGCTAAACCAGAGATCTTAAAGCTGACGAATACGACATTAAAAGTTCGGCAATCCACCTTTTAAATAGGTTTTTGCATAATTATTTTTGGTTCATCATAATAAGTAAGAGGCAATATTATCCTAGGCAATTAAACATTGCTTGAAGGTATTGAATTGTGGGTAGCTTAATCCCCAAAAAACTAGTTGAACCTTTGTCCCAGACTAAACGTCTAAACACACAGTCGGATTCAAATTAGAAATTAAGAAGTATCGCTGACTTTTGAAGTTTATAAGGAGTCATAACTGTATAGATGCCTAAAGCCAACATCGAAAAAACAACCCCTAAAAAAAACTACTCAGCAGATATGGTTAGAACTTATCTGCATGAAATTGGTCGGGTACCCTTGTTAACCCACGAACAAGAAATTGTCTATGGGAAGCAAGTACAGAAAATGATGATCCTGTTGACGGAAAAAGAAGAGTTAGAGAGTCAGTTAGAGACTACACTCAGCCTGAAGGAGTGGGCAAAAACTGCCCAAATGAGTGAAATTGAACTTAACAGGATTATTAGAGAAGGTCAAAGAGCCAAGAAAAAAATGATCGAGGCAAATTTGCGCTTAGTAGTGGCGATCGCCAAAAAATACCAAAAGCGCAATATGGAATTTCTCGATCTCATTCAAGAAGGTAGCCTTGGTTTAGAGAGGGGTGTAGAAAAATTCGATCCCACTAGAGGTTATAAGTTTTCTACTTATGCTTACTGGTGGATTCGTCAAGCTATCACCAGAGCGATCGCCCAACAGGCGCGTACCATTCGTTTGCCAATTCACATTACTGAAAAGCTCAATAAAATTAAAAAAACTCAACGTGAACTGGCTCAACAGCTAGGACGTAGTGCAGAAGTAGCTGAAATTGCTCAAGAATTAGGTTTAGAAACTGAACAAATTCGCGAGTACTTAAGTATTGCCCGTCAGCCAATTTCTCTAGACGTTCGAGTCGGCGACAATCAGGATACTGAGTTATCAGAATTGCTCGAAGACGATGGACTTTCTCCTGACCACTATGCAACTCAGCAGCTATTGCGTAACGATTTATACAATTTGATGGCGGATTTATCTCCCCAACAACAAGAAGTTATTTCTTTACGCTTTGGTTTAGATGATGGCAAAGAGTTGTCTTTGGCTAAGATTGGTCAAAGAATGAGCTTGAGTCGCGAACGGGTACGTCAGTTAGAACATCAGGCTCTAGCACTACTCAGAAGACGTAGAAGCTATGTTAGAGAGTATATAGCTAGCTAAATTTTCCAGATATTTTTTTCAATTACTGGCGATCTCCACTAGTTTGTTATAAATTCGATCTATTAATTTATAGATCTGTATGTTGATAACAAAAGGTGAGGTCGCCATTATATTAATATTACCAACTAAGCAATTTAAACTAACCCCTGCTGAATACTCTAGTATTTTGGTGGGGGTTCATGGCAGAATAACCATCGAGAGCGATCGTTTTGGCCTAGAAGGTGTCGGCTAGACCAGAAAATCAACGACTCGAAGGAAATTCATTCTCTGGTGGGAGTTAAATTCTCTTCAGTGAATTTTTAATTAAGTGGTGTAGGAGTAAACAATGACACTATTCAATGAAACTTTAAATGGCAAAGAAAGTAAAAACATTCCTGTCAACAGAAATGGTCAGAAAACTGCTCTTAGTGCTGCTTCTAAAGCCGAAGCAATACAGGGCTGGTTGATTGACAAACTAGCAGAAGTATTAGAGATTGAGCCAAATCAAATTGATGTTGGACAAGATTTTGAAGAATATGGTTTAGAATCGGCTGAAGCAATTAACCTGTCTGGAGATTTAGAAGACTTTCTTGGTTGTCGTCTCCCACCTACCTTACTATGGGATTACCAAAATATTGAAGATCTAGCTCAATATCTAGCCCATGGTAATTTAACTCAGATACAGGCTAATTCTAATCTAGAACTTAATTCTCCTGGGATAATTACGGATTTATCTCAAATATCTCAAATTAATCTTGTCCAAGATTATCCCCCAGAAATACCTTTAGAAAACTATAAATTTGCCGAATTTCCTGAATATAAAAAACTATTAGCCCAACAAGAACAAGTTAAAAATCTTGGTAATGGCAATCCGTTTTTTGTACCTCAAGAAACTATAGTTAACGATCGCACCACCATCAATGGTCGTGAATTGATTAATTTTGCTACTTATAACTATATTGGGATGTGTGGCGACCCTCAAGTAAATCAAGCTGCAAAGGATGCCACCGAGCTTTATGGGACTTCTGCCTGTGCTAGTCGTTTAATCTCAGGAGAAAAACCCCTCCATCGAGAACTAGAACGAGAACTTGCCAATTTTATTGGTGTAGAAGACAGCATTATTATGGTGGGTGGTCATGCTACCAACGTGACCACAATCGGTCATTTGTTTGGTAAGGATGATTTAGTTATTTATGATTCTCTAAGCCATAACAGTATTCTTCAGGGATGTTTTCTTTCTGGAGCAAGTTTAGTCGCTTTTCCTCATAATGACCTTGAAGCCTTGGAAAAAATTCTGAGCGATCGTCGTCATCGCTATCAGCGAGTTTTAATTGCGATCGAAGGAGTTTATAGCACTGATGGTGATGTAGCAAATTTACCCCCTGTTATTAAGCTTAAACAAAAGTATAAAACCTTTTTAATGGTGGATGAAGCTCATTCTATCGGCACGATTGGCAAAACTGGTCGAGGTATTAGTGAATACTATGATATTAATCCCAATGATGTCGATCTTTGGATGGGTACTCTCAGCAAATCTTTTGCTAGCTGTGGAGGCTATATTGCTGGATCTTCAGCTTTAGTTGAATATTTAAAATATACCGCCCCTGGTTTTGTATTTAGCGTTGGCATGTCTCCGCCAAATACAGCAGCATCATTAGCTGCGCTTCGCGTTCTTCAAGCAGAGCCAGAAAGAGCTACTATTCTTCAAGCGAGAGCCAAACTGTTTTTAAAATTAGCTAAAGAACAGGGTTTGGATACAGGAATAAGCCAAGATTCGCCAGTGATTCCGATTATCGTGGGGGATTCTCTTAAATCGATTCAACTATCTCAAAATTTATTTAAGAGGGGAATCAATGTTCCATTTATGATTTATCCTTCTGTACCTCAAAATGCTGCGCGATTACGATTTTTTATTACCTGCAATCATACGGTCGAGCAAATCTGCTTAACTATAAAGATTCTGGCTGAAGAGTTAAATAAACTATAGCTCGAGTCGAACTAGGTATTCTTAATTTTGCAGGGATAGTATTTGCTATTCCTGTTTTTATTTGAATTTACGTCTAATATAGATAGTTTTAACTTTAATATAATTACTATAAGTATAATAAGCAATTCCACGAAGACAAGCATTAAATCATATTATTAATGGATTCGAGAAACACAGGCTATTTTACTTAATAATTAATGTATTTATTTCGTTTAAAATAAATAGTTTATTAACTTAATTTGTTCAAAAAAAATTGAATTTACAATGCGTATTTGCTCGGATAAATAATAAAGTTTAATTGAGTTTTTCCGTAAAACAACTATGGTGTAGTTTTTTTTCTCATCAGAAAATGAGATTTAGATTCACATAAATAGATTGTTGATCTCGAAAAAACTTTATTTTTATGGCTACTCAAACTCTTAGTTATCGTTGCCTGGATTTTTTACAAAATTACCATCGCAACCCTTCATTAAAATTGCGTAATAAATTAGTTGAGTTAAACGCAGGTTTAGTTAGAAAAGTAGCTCATCAAATCTGTCGTAAATGTGCAGAACCTTATGAAGATTTAGAACAAATTGGCTATTTAGGTTTGATTAGAGCAATTGAACGTTTCGATCCACAACAGGGTTCGGCATTTAGTTCTTTTGCAATTCCTTATATTCGGGGAGAAATGCTACATTACTTGAGAGATAAAGGTAGCATGATGCGGATTCCTCGTAGATGGCAGGAACTTTATACTAAAGGCAAAAAACTACGCAAAGATTTGATTGAGAAACTAGGACGTTTGCCCCAAGATACCGAACTAGCTGCGGGTTTAGGTATTCCTTTAGAGGAATGGAGTGAGTGCCAACTAGCATTACAAAATCGCTTACCAATTAGCTTGGATGCAGCAGTCAATAATTCGCTGGATTCTTCAATTACATTTGGTGATACAATCGCCGATCCTAACTATCAAAAGCAGCGTAAATTAGAAGATGATAAACTGCAACTACAAAAAGCAATGAATCAGTTAGAAGACAAAACTAAAGCCGCAATTGAATGCGTGTTTCTTTGGGATTTACCCCGCAAAGAAGCTGCAAAACATATTGGCATTAGTCCGATGACTGTCACCAGACATTTGCACAAAGGAATTGAGCAATTAGGCGCAATGCTTGAACCCCAAGCAGCCTGAATTTAGCGCATCAAATATGAGCTTACTATAGTTAATTTTATTCAGGAAAAAATATAGATACTAATCAATTGATATATTACCTACTTTAAATTGATAAAAGTGGGAATAATATTTATAAGTATAGTTTTAACAGTCTATTTAGCAAGCATCTACATTACCAGATGCTTGTTTTTTTATTAATAGTTGTAAGTCAATTTATTATAGCGATCGCACCATTAAACATTAAACATTTATCGTTTATCATTCTGTTACTGACTATCAAAATAATCAGCAGAAGTCATTATGACTCGTGCTGATTATTTTGACTATTTTTTTTTGCTCGATAATCTGGCTGGAAATTTAGTTAAAAAAAATACTCGGCAAAATAACTTTTGCTAAGTTAATGTCACAAGTTAATCTTGGCTACTGTTTAACTGCTCTTTGAGGGCTGCCAAAGAAGACCAACGACTATCAACATAATTATCTTCCACAGTGGCCTTAATATTAGCTCCTGGACAGTTTTTACCACAGACTTTTCTCAAGGGTAAAGCCAATGATAGCTGTTCAAAAAGCCAGGCTTCGGGATCGAAGTGACCATCAGGAGGAAGGGTTTCAGACAAGTCTTCTATCGAAACTTCCCTTTCTATGGGGATGTCTTCGATGTTTTGAAGCTCAGATTCGAGCCAAATCAATTCTGAAGTATCGATCGCCAGCCGATGATTATAATGCTGCAAACAGCGATCGCAAACCAAAGTAGTAATTGTTTCTGCTTGAGAGGTTACCTCCAAAAAATTGCCTCCATGACGCACTATTATTGCTCCTTTTACGGGAACTAAGGTATCTAAACCAGTAATAGTATCATCAACAATAATTTCTGCTTGCCGTTTTGATGCTTTGAGCAGATGGGGAATATATATTGCTTCCATGGGTTTCCTGATTTTGACGCTGTACTCCGTGACGTGTTGGTGCGTCCGAAGCTATAACTATTGGGGTCGCACCACTAACCTTCTCTCTGGTTCTTGACCGCGACTTTCACTTTCCAAGCCCTCAGCATCTTGGAGTAAAGAATGTATCTGTTTCCGTTCTGCTGAAGACAAGCCTGGTATTTCTATCTCTTGACCTGTTTCCTTAACTTTATCTATCGCTTTTTGAGTCAAAGTAGCCAACTCTTGGTTACGTTTAACTCTATACCCATCCAGTTCGACTACAAAAGAACTTTGCGCTTCTTGATCGCTACCTAAGTTAAGTACTGTATTAGCAAGATATTGAATTGCATCAATGCTCTCGCCTTTATTACCAATCAGCTGCTCTTTCTGTTCTAAAGTAAAATTGCTGGCGTCAATATTTAACCAATTGGATTCGGAGTCAGTTGTTACCTTCTCAAACCCTTCCGTGTTGACTTCAGCAGCCAGACCCATTAGATCTAGTAGCTGCTCTAACCACTTTTTTCCTGAACCTAATTGACTTTCCACGATAGTTTATACAGTTTATACTTGTTAACCTGAAGTTTTTTCTTTCTTCTTAGAACGCTTGCGCTCAAACGGTAAAGCCTCTCTATTGGTTGCAGCTTCAGCTTTTTCCTGTTCTTCAAGAATTTTCTGTAAGTTGTCTGGTAAAGGCTCTCGCATCAAAAACCATGTCTGACCAGTTTGGAAAAAGTTAGCCACCACAATATACATTAGTACCCCAGCAGGTAGGGGGAAAAATAAAAACATCCCGCTAAACAACAAAGGAGTAATTTTATTAATTGCCTGTTGCTGTTCTGCACCAGCACTAGCGTTTTGCGCGCCACTCATTTGCTGGTTGACATAGATACCTACGCCGAACATCAAGACCATTGCTAAAATATCAAAGTTGATGTTGCCATTCTCGTCGGTAACGCCAACTCGACCCAGTTTCTCAATAAACAGAAATCCTGTATTAGCAGCAATGCCAGGAACTGCAACCTGAACTGTAGCATCCCCTGGTTCCAAGGCGGTGATTGTACCATCTTCGTTAATTTTTATTCTCTCAGAGCCTTTGGTAACAACTAGAGTAGGTTCAATATTGCTATTAGGATATTCTTTCAGCAAATTGTTTAAAGATTTGCCGTCGGGGGTTTGCAGCTCTACTTGAGTAGTTTCTCCCACTGCTAGCTTGCTGCCACCAGGCAACATCGCTGCAATCTTTTGATGCACTCCATCTTCAATATAAATATTTTTTGGCTTAGTAGCAAAAGGTTCAGGAGCAACACGTTCTATTTGTTCTTTAGGTAATATTTGAACATTGATATCATAAGGAGTATTAGTAAATGGCGATCCTCTCAAGGTAGCAAATAAAGCAAACAAAATTGGCATTTGCAACACTAGCGGTAAACACCCGGCAAGAGGATTACCAAACTCTTGCATTACCTTAGCTTGCTCTTCACGCTGTTTTTCTGGGTCGTTTTTATATTTTTGCTTAATCTGCTCTTGTCGCTCCTTCATCAAGGGTTGAACAATCTTCATTTTACGCATATTGCGTATCTGTCCTGCACTGAGAGGAACAACCGCCAAACGAATTACAATCGTTAGGGCGATAATCGCAAAACCATAACTCGGCACAAGTCCATAGAAAAAATCCAGGATGGGGAGCATGATGTTGTTTGAAAGGAAGCCGATACCAAAATCCATTTTCTAATCTGTCCAGCCTTTTTATAGAATAATTTTAATTTTCAACTCAGTTTAATCGATCGCCCATGAGGAAAACCGATCTAAACTGTAATTTACTAAATTTGCTATTTGTGCAACTAGTTAACTTGAATTGCTTCTAAGGGTCTACCTGTCTTAGCTGCTGCCTTTTCTGAGATATAGTCATAGATTTCTCTAAATTGAGGAACCGCGCGCATTTCTAAACGACTCTTGTCTCTTAGGGTTATCACTAAATCCCCCCATAAACCAACTCCTCGAGGAACTTTAACTATTTTAATTACTTCCGAATAAATAATATCTGTTCTTTGTGTACCTCTCCAGCCACCGATTACGCAAATACGCCTGTCTGTAATACGATAGCGCAGCCATAAAGCTCGAACGATTGCAGCGACTGTTAATGGAATGCAGATTACTGTAAACGCTAATAATATATTAAAAATCAAATCCCCTACATGGGGACCGCCTTCGTAATAGACCTCTTCTTTAATACCCATTGATTATTTTTGTTTGTTTTAATAACTCTTCTAATTCTCGCAAAAAATGTTCATATTTGCATTCTATTGCTTTTGGTTTGACCACAATCACTATTTTCCAACCTGGTCTAATCAAATGCAGGTTGGTTCTAAATACGCTTTTGATTTGTCTTTTGATTCGATTACGAACTACAGCTTTTTTGCTAACTTTCTTGCTAATTGAGATGCCAATCTTCGTTTCTGGTGAATAAATAGCGTCTGTTTTGCTCTGGGTCGAAAGAGCAATCAAGGTTAAGTGAGGACTGTAACGACGGATACCCTGTTCGTAGACAGCCCTGTAGTGTTTTCTGTTTCTTAATCTATGGGTCTTTGGCAATCCCACATTAAACAATCAAACTAAACTGATAAACGATGACGACCTTTTTTACGACGTGATTGAATCACTCTTGTGCCGTTGCTGGTACGCATACGGGTGCGGAAGCCAGACTTTCTTTTTTGTTTACGGCTAGTTCCGCCTAAAGTACGTTGAGTCACTGGTTATTTCCTCTCTAAACTTAATTGAACCTGCGAGGCAAAAAGCCACAATCCATAATTCTACTATAATTATTAAAAATTATATTATGGATTAATACTTAAAACCCAAGCACCTACTCGTTGGGGAACTGGCGCATTGATTGCTGGAACTACCTGGGCATAAAAATAATAGGTTCCGACATCTGGATTTTTAACGTTGGAAAAAACTAGCTCAACCTTTTTGGGTTCTCTAAGAGGTTCGGCAAGTTCTATTTGGACAAAGCGATTTTTTTGATCCCACACTACATTTTTCAACGGTAATGATTGGTCTTTTTTATTGTTTAATCTAACTTCAATTTTGTCAGTATCAAATTTGCCGTCAAAATAGTCTGGATAAGAAATCACAAACTGAGTTACACCGTTAGCTAATTTCTTTTTGGGAATTCTCAGACGATAGCGATCGCGATTTTCAGCTACTCCGCCAAAATCGAGATAATAATTCAAGACATCAACGTCTCTATCGCCAAAGATAACTAAGCCTGGAGTTCCCTGGGCAACAGCAATGGTATGAGCTCCAGCTATGGTGCAGGTAGCCAGAGCAACAACAGTCAATAAAGTTTTTAGGCGAGGTTTATTACGAAACATAATTATTGTATTTAAAGATTGATTACTACAAAAAGATAATTGATTTAACTTTGGCAAGATAAGTTTGACTGAAGGTGCAATACTAACGTTACCGAGTGAATGTCGCCAAACATTTTTTCGGTTCAGCCAAAAATTATTTCCAGCCTGACTAAGATCAAGGTATCAGAAAAGATGACGTAACCAAATTTTTAAGGTGCCACTTATTTAGTTGTCAAGTCAATTTATTTTATTTAGCGACTGTACTCAAACTTAGGCATAATGGAAAGCCATATAAATCGATTCAAAAATTTTTTCAGGCTCATTTTTATTAAAGAACAATTAGTAATTTGCTCCAGAATTTTAAGGCAGCATTGTCTTAAAGTATTTTTTGATTAATCTTAAATTAATAGCAATTTAAACTAAGTAAAATGCAACAGAGCAACTGGAGCAATTGAGCCAGAGTAAAGCTTGCAAGTATAGTCGAAAATGCCAACTTGAACCAAAGAGTAATAAGTAATAGTAATAATCTTGTCTATTTAAAAATAATAACCAAATAATAACTAAATATTTACATATATGTAAATATATTTGGCAATAAATTTAATTACAAAATAAAGATTTAAAAAATGTTTTTTGTCTGAAAACATTTTATTGATATTAAGTAAGCAGTGAGAGATACCCACTACTTGCTTAACAATCGAACTAAATTTAATTAAAACCTAAAGCCCAATTGACCATTGGGGCCTCTTACAGAATGATATCCGCCACCTACAACTAGACGGCTACCAACATTAAGATGAATCCCTCCTGAGTAGGCGATATTCTCATCGCCACTATAGTAACCAATGCCTAAATAGGGTGAGACAATAGGTAGGCTAATAAATGTTAGAAAATCTCCACCCGTAGCACCTTCTTCTCCTGTACCAATTTCTATTCCTGTCCCAGCAAATTTTACTCCAGCACCATAGCTAATTAGATCATCTACAGAGCCAACTGTTCCCCAAACCTCAGGTAAGATTTGACTTGAGGCAGGGGAGGTACATATTGTTGAAACACACGCAGTAACAAGGCTGGTCAAAATTGTTTGTTGAGAAATAACGCGAAGACGATTTAGCATATTTTTAATACTCCAACACTCAAAATAAATACACAATTAATCTAGGATAATTCATTCAAACAATGAACATTCGTATTGGCAATGGCTACGATATTCATCAATTAGTAGAAGGCAGATCTTTAATTTTGGGAGGAGTTAAAATTCCTCATACCTTAGGATTATTAGGACACAGCGATGCCGACGTTTTAACGCACTCGATTATGGATGCTTTATTAGGAGCTTTGGGTCTGGGAGATATTGGACATTATTTTCCCCCTAGCGATCCCAAATGGAAAGGAGCAGACAGCCTACTGTTGTTGCAACAAGTCTTGAAAATTATTCACTCTCAAGGATGGGAAATTGGCAATATAGACTCGACTATAGTTGCCGAACAACCCAAACTAAAGCCACATCTTAAACAGATGCGTTCCAGCTTAGCCGAAACATTAGCGATCGCGATCGAGCAAATCAGCATTAAGGCGACTACCAATGAAAAACTTGGTCCCATTGGTAGAGAAGAAGGGATTTGTGCCTACGCAGTAGTTTTATTGGTTGCTAAACAACAATAAATATTGTTAAATATTGTTCGATCTTGAAGCCGATCAAAAACTCTCAATGATGTGTCATTCTAGGCAAAGTAGGTTAAGTTAAAAGAGCAAATTCGAGAAAAAAGCTTAAACCAAGCTGGATTCGGAAGATAAAGCTTTAAGATTATTCAAAAAAAATTTTAACCTTAATGTTACAACTATAAAATTAATTGTAATTATTTGTATTGATTAGCCTATCGTCCCCATAACTCAAACAATATGAGTGTAGTTTTAGAAGTAGATAACCAAGTTTATACGGCAGAAGATTTAGTTCCTCTGTTGACTCAGTACCAACTGTTACCGAAACTGGCTCAAGAAATTTTAATTGATAAAGCAATTGCAGAAATTAAGTGTAGCGAAGAAGAAAATAATCTAACTTATAATCAGTTTTGCCAGCAAAATCAGCTCACCTCAGAAGAGGAGGTTCAAACCTGGTTAAACCAGCAGGGAATGAACCGTGAGCAGCTGCAAAACTTAATTACCAAAAGACTAAGAATAGACAGATACAAGCAGGAAACTTGGAGCGATCAGGTAGATGCTCATTTTATTAAGCGAAAATCTCAATTAGACCGTGTGGTTTATTCTTTGATTCGAGTAGAAAAACCAGAGGTAGCTCAAGAGCTATATTTCCGCATTAAAGATGATGAGAATACCTTCAGCGCGTTGGCAATGGAATATTCTCAAGGGTCAGAGGCTCAAACAGGCGGTTTAATCGGACCGGTAGAAATTAATGCTCCCCATCCTAAGATTGCCCGAATACTTGCTACCTGCCAGCCTGGTCAGTTAGTTCCTCCAACCCGTGTCGGAGAATGGATTGTAATTGTCAGACTGGAAAATTATCTTTCGGCAAAACTTGACGATTCGATGCGACAAAGAATGTTGGACGAACTATTTAACCGCTGGCTAAATAAAGCTATCCAGCAAAAAGTATCTTTTTTATCCAGCTCAGTCTCTTCTTAAAGCATACTTGACTTATGACCAATACCAATACTACCAAAATTGTCGAGCAGTTTCTTTCTCTAGTTCCACAATTTAATCAACTGCCTCCTGAAGCGATCGCTGAAATTGCCCCTCATCTTAAACCCCTGCGCTTCGGAGTTGGTAAAGTGATGATCATGCGGGAAAAAATGCAGGGACAGGTAGCAATTATTTCTGAGGGAGAAGTAAGGCTATTAGGTTATGATCCCCGCACCAAAATGCCCACTACTCTAGATAAGCTCAAACCAGGACAAATTATTGGCTGGGTGAATTTGGCTCGTGGCTTGCCTTGTGAGACTGCTATGGCAAGTACTGAGGTAGTTTGTTTGGCTTTGGATAATGAATATTTTTTGCAATTAGTTGCTCGCTATCCCCAGCTAGCCGAGGAATATAAGCTCAAACCAGCTAAGGTAGAAATTTTTGATTTACTCGGTATTCAGCTAGAACAACAAGCGCAAGGAGATTGGGAACTTGCAGAGCTAGCCAATAAAATCGCCGAAGTTGCCAAGGTATATTATCTCTGTGCTGGAGAACACGAGCTAAACAGCGAAGCCACCAGACCATTACAAGATCCTAATCTAGTTTGGTTAGTTAGCGGTGGTGCGATCAATGAATTTACTGTAGGCGATCGCCTGAAGCTAACCAGAGATCTTCAAACTATTACTGTGGCTGGCAATCAACCTGCCCGTCTTATTTCTATCCCTAAAGCTCATTGGTTTGATGGAGAGCTAGAAAAAACTAAATTTGATGTCTTTGATGAATTTCTACAAGAAGATGTCGATATCATCCCTCGTTTAGATTTGGGCGAAGGAGACTTTGATGATGATGAAGGGTTAGGAGAAGGCTATACTTTCCACGCAGAAGAAGAAGTAATTGAGGCAGAAAGAAAAGACTATCCTTTTTTTAAAGGTAAAACTCCTTTGGAAGCTGGAGTAGCTTGTTTTCAAATGTTGAGTAAATACTTTGGAATGCCTTTTCGCAAAGAGGTAATTAAGCGTGTCTTAAAAGAGCAGCTTGAGCGAACCCCCAATTTATCTTTACCTTTGTGTGGCGGAGTCTCAGAATTAATGGGGCTTAGTCCTCAATTGCTTAATATTCCTGCCCAGGCGATTACTCGTTTAGAAGGTCCTTGTTTGATAGTCTGGCAAGGCAGTTTAGCCATAATTTATGAACTAAGTGAAAAAGAGCTGGTAATCGCCGTTCCAGAGATTGGAGTACGCCGTTATAAGCCAGAAGACTTTATCGAAAGTTGGGGTGAAGGCGGAGAAATCTTATTACTAAAAAAAACTAAAGATACTCCCGAGGAAAGATTTGGCTTAAATTGGTTTTATCCAGCGCTAAAAAAATATAAGCGGGTACTGATTGAAGTACTTGTGGCTTCCTTTTTTGTTCAGCTGTTCCAACTGGCTAATCCCCTGATGATTCAGGTAATTATCGATAAGGTGATTAGTCAAAATAGCCCTGATACTTTGTGGTGGCTGGTCGGGTTTCTGGTCACGATCAATATTTTTGAAGCTTTATTGACTACTCTACGTACCTATGTATTTGTCGATACCACGAATCGGATTGATTTAAATCTGGGTTCGGAAATTATCGATCACCTGTTGAGGCTGCCCCTGCGTTATTTTGAACGGCGACCAGTAGGAGAAATTTCTACTCGCGTTAACGAACTGGAAAAGATTCGTCAATTTCTCACGGGAACAGCATTAACGGTAGTTCTTGACTGTGTATTTTCAGTGCTGTATGTCCTGGTAATGCTGGCATACAGTCCCCTTTTAACCATAGTCTCTCTATCAATCATTCCTGTATTTATTGGTTTGACCTTAATTTTCTCGCCCACAATTCGCAAACAATTAAGAACCAAAGCCGAACGCAATGCTGAAACTCAGTCTTATTTAGTTGAGGTATTAACGGGAATCCAAACGGTTAAGGCACAGAATATTGAATTGCGATCGCGCTGGAAATGGCAAGAACGTTACGCCCGCTATATTTCTACTGGATTTAAAACTGTCATTACCTCAACCCTAGCTAAATCTGCCAGTGATTTCCTGAACAAGCTATCTAGTGTAATTATTATCGGTTTGGGTGCTTATTTAGTTTTGGAGGGCAAACTAACTTTAGGTCAATTAATCGCCTTCAGAATTATCGCTGGCTATGTAACTTCTCCTGTAATGCGTTTGGCCACTCTCTGGCAAAACTTCCAAGAAACGGCTTTGTCACTAGAACGTTTAGCTGACATTGTAGATTACCCCGAAGAAGGAGAAGAAGATCGCAATAATATTCCTATGCCCGCAATCAGAGGGCGGGTTAAGTACGACAATCTCTCGTTCCGTTTTAAAACTACTGGTCCTCTACAGCTAAAAAACGTTACCACCGAGTTCGCCCCTGGTACATTTGTTGCCATTGTGGGAGAAAGTGGTGCAGGGAAAAGTACGATGACCAAACTGTTGTCACGACTCTATGAGCCTGAAGGAGGCAGGATTTTGATTGATGGTTACGATATTAATCGTGTAGAACTATATTCTTTACGCCGTCAGATTGGTGTTGTGCCTCAAGATACCCTACTGTTTGAAGGCTCGATCCTAGACAATATCGCTTTAACTAACCCTGATGCCACTACCGAAGAAATTATTGCTGCTGCACAAATTGCTGCCGCTCATGACTTTATTATGACTCTGCCCAATGGTTACAACACCAGAGTAGGGGAAAGAGGTTCATCATTATCTGGGGGACAAAGACAACGAATTGCGATCGCTCGCACTATTTTACAAGCCCCTGCGATGATGGTTTTAGATGAAGCTACTAGTGCCTTAGATTTCTCCACCGAACAAGAAGTATCCCGTAACCTCAAGGAAGCTCTCAAAGGTCGTACCGTGTTCTTTATTACCCACCGTTTAGGCACAATTAAAAATGCTGACACCATTGTCATGATGGACGCAGGTTCAATTGTAGAACGAGGCACTCATGACGAACTGATGGCCTTAAAAGGACGCTATTGTTATCTCTATCAACAGCAAGAATCTTCGGTGTAGATGTTAACAGCTTTTACTCAAAGCGAGTAACTATTCGGCAGTTGCGATCGCTACTGCCATAATTTTATTTGGTTTAATATTTGGTTTAAATTCTGGTGCAGCCTTAGTCGAGCATTTTTGTTGCTTTTCGTTACATTAATTGTTAAGTTAAGTAACAAAGGCAAAGCTGAGGTTCAAAATCGAGTTGAATACAATGGATATTAAATGGAAAAAATTAGTTGTTAAAGTTGGCGTTTGGATAGCTCTAGAGGCATTTTTCGGTTACGTTGGTGTAGATACAATCGCTGACTATAGTGAATTTATATTTGAACGCAACTTTATTATATTAAGCTGTTAAGTAAAGCATTAATTGAAAGCTTGAATATTTAAAAAACTTGCTCCTCTAGTACTAAGAATTTAGCTAGATTACTTATAATCAAAGTTTTTAACCTGACTTGACCAATGATTTATCGGCTACAAGCCAGGTAAACATAAAATTTTCAATTACTAGTCAACCATTTGCTTAAAGAAAAATCAAAGCTTGAAGCTGATAAATTAACCAAATTAACAAACAATGACTTCTGTTTCAGTCAAATCTCACCACAATTCATCAGCCAAACCTGTTTGGAAAATTAAGCTGTTGTACGATGGAGAATGTCCTCTTTGTGTACGAGAAGTCAATTTCTTAACTAAGAAAGATGCGGGAAGAGGACTGGTTAAATTTGTAGATATTGCCAGTGATGACTACGATCCCCAGGACAATGCGGGAATTGATTTCGCCACTGCCATGGGCAGAATTCATGCAATCTTACCAAATGGCAAAGTAATTAAAAACGTTGAAGTTTTTAGACAAGTCTACGAACATCTTGGTATGGGTTGGGTCTATGCTATAACCAAAGTACCGATTATAGGAACGATCGCCGATTGGCTTTATGGAGTTTGGGCAGACTGGAGATTAAAACTCACAGGAAGACCAAATATAGATATAATTATTTCCGAAAGGCAGAAAAAACTTAATGCTTCCAATTCAAAAAGATGTAGGGTAAATTAATGATTAGTAAACTGGCATTAATCATTAGTTTTATCTTAATACAGTCGAACTAAAGCGCTTAGCAATACTATTATCAATGTGCCAGAGATTATTATAGGGTAACAATTATGGTTCAAGCACCTGTATCTCCAGTGGTCCTAACTATCTTAGATGGATGGGGTTATCGTGAGTCAACAGACGCAAATGCTATTGCTAATGCTAAAACGCCAGTATTTAGTAGCTTGCAGGCTGTATATCCCAATACATTAATTAATACATCTGGCAAGGATGTAGGATTGCCAGATGGTCAGATGGGAAATTCGGAAGTAGGACACCTTAACTTAGGTGCAGGAAGGGTTGTTCCCCAGGAGCTAGTTAGGATTTCAGATGCAGTTGAAGATGGCTCTCTGCTAGAAAATGAAGTGTTAATTAATGCTTGCACCAAAGCCAACGCTTCGGGAGGCAAGCTGCATCTCATCGGTCTTTGTTCCGAAGGCGGGGTTCATTCTCATCTCAAGCACCTGATTGGTCTATTAAACCTAGCAAAATCTAACAATGTTGAAGATGTCTGTATTCACGCTATTACTGACGGCAGAGATACTTACACTACAGAAGGCATTAAGGCATTAAATAAGATTCAAGACTCTGTTGAAAAAATTGGTGTAGGTCGTATTGTAACAATTAGTGGTCGTTATTATGCGATGGATCGCGATCGCCGTTGGGATCGGATCAAGCTAGCCTACGATATTATGACCCAAGATCGCCACATAAATCGCCGCTCTGCTGCTGAAGTATTAGAAAGCTCCTATGCCCAAGATATCACCGACGAATTTATTATTCCCACTAGAATAGCAGCTGGGGCGGTAGAATCAGGTGACTCAGTAATTTTCTATAATTTTCGACCAGACAGGTCAAGACAGCTCACCTATGCCTTTGTTAACGATAAATTTGATGGGTTTGCCAGAGAAAAAATAGATGCGCTGCATTTTGTCACCTTTACTCAATACGATTTCAATGTCGTCGTAGAAGTAGCTTTTAAACCGCAAAATTTGACTAATATTTTGGGTGAAGTAATTGCCAATCAAGGCTTACGCCAATTTCGCACCTCAGAGACAGAAAAATACCCTCATGTTACCTATTTTTTCAACGGCGGTTTAGAGCTACCTTTTGAGGGAGAAGATCGAGAATTAATTCAAAGCCCGATGGTAGCCACTTACGATCACGCGCCAAAAATGTCTGCTGAGGCAGTAACAGATACAGTTTGTCAGGCCCTAAAGCAACGCATTTATTCTTTGATTGTAGTTAATTATGCCAATCCTGACATGGTCGGACATACGGGCAACTTGGAAGCAGCAATAGAAGCGATTGAAACTGTTGATAATTGTTTGGCTAGGGTCATAGAAACAGTCAATAAAGTCGGTGGAACACTTTTGATTACCGCCGATCATGGCAACGCTGAGTATATGCGCGATGCAGAAGGCAATCCTTGGACAGCTCATACCACTAACCCCGTACCTTTTATTTTAGTAGAAGGAGAGGAGCGGAAAATTATCGGACATGGCACAAATGTACCTTTAAGAACAAATGGTTGTTTGGCGGATGTTGCGCCAACTATCTTGGAAATATTGCGGATTCCCCAACCAGAAGAAATGACTGGAACCTCACTAATTGAATCAGCAGTATACGAAACAAAACCAAACCGTACCCCGATTAGAATATCAAGATAGTAAAAGCTATCGGCTGTGAGAAGTCCCACGCCATAACGTCATATCCCGATCGCATTTAACATTTATCTATCACGGATACACTTGGTTATCATTTATAGGTTTGGTAGTAGGCTTTAGGCTTGATTCCCCTCTCCCAAACCTCTTTATCCCTTAAGGAAGAGGCTTAAAACCAAAATGTTCAATGATTTGGTAAGTCAGAAGTTAATCATCTTCACCGCCTTCACCGCCTTCACCGCCTTCACCGCCTTCATTTGTAGTAGGAGTGGGTTGTTCAGTCTCTGCACCATCTTCACCTCCTTCGCCTGTGCCACCAATTTCGCAGCCTGCAAGAGAAGATATCATACCTAGAGAAAGAAATAAGGCGATTGCCTTAGAAGTTGTTTTTTGAGAATTATTCATGATGATTTATTGGCTTAATTCAATTTTTACGGAAATTTATTAATGGTTTTGACTAGGATTAATTAATGTTGTTTCCCAACTTGACCCTATGTTATCAAAGCATCAAATACATAATATTATAATTAGCCTCAAAATTATAAGCTTTTTGGAGGTTAGCTCAAGTGGGAGAAGCTTGATCTTTTAAAGAGTCTCATGCTCTAAGTTCCCTAAATTTAATTTTGACAATTAAGATTTTCATAAATTCAGTAAAAATGGCTAATTGCTGGTTAGGCTTTAGTCTCGCTAAAAATAAGATATGCAGTCCCTGCAAATAACATAGTAGCCAAAAAAATAGTTACGAGTCACGGGGACTTTCATATAACTGACGCTAAATCCAGCGAACACCACCATAGTAATAATTTCTTGTAAAACTTTTAACTGTGGCAAATTAAAGTATTGGTTGCCCAAACGATTAGCAGGAACTTGGAAACAATATTCAAATAAAGCGATCGACCAGCTAACAGCAATAGCTACCCAAACAGAAGCGGTTTTAAAATCTTTTAAATGACCATACCAAGCAAAACACATAAAGACATTGGAAATAATTAACAGCACAATGGGTTTTAGCATGGTTAAGATGATGGCAAAATAGTTAAGTTAGTATAATATTGAGCAACCTCAATGACCAGTGTTGTCGATTACAAACTAACTTGAGAAGTAAAAGAGTTTAGATAATAAGTTGTTTTTTAAAAGACGCGATGAGTTTAACAGCGATCGCATATTATGCAAGCTCAAGTTCATCTAAATTTAATTTTAGTTTTGTCAAATTCCAGGTAAAGAACAATTCGCTTAGTATCAGACATATTCAAGGCAAAATGCTCGTATGAGCCATCAAAAATAATTGACTTGCCATTACACTGTTCTTCAAACTTTTGTCTACCCAAAGATGATTTTTGCCTGGGACAACATCTATTCCTAGATGATAAGTTAGCAAATTACCTCCCAACTCCTCATGTTTGTGAGGAGCAATAAAAGAAAATTTTTCCATCCGAGAAAAAGCACAGACTTTGAACCCAGATAATCTAGTCAGTAAAGCGGCTATGCTAGGGAACTTTTCTTGCGCTTCGGATGGCAACAAACCTTGATAAGACAGACCATAAGTCAGCCAATTATGATTAGGTTTTTTAGAGTTAACCTGCCAAGATGGCATCCAAGCATTGTCATGCAAAAATGTTTTGAGATATGCTTCGTGGGGCTGATTGCGGTGTATATTTGCAATATGACGATCTAGCTGATAATATTCATCGCGAATTGCTTGCCAATTGCGCTCGAATTCTCGAGTAAAATCAAACAAGGCGGGGTTATAAAACATAATCTTGGTAATGATAAATAATTTAGTTTTCTACTAGTTGTCTGCGGATCAAATCGGCAAACAATCCTTTACGATTGGATAACTCTTCAAAGTTGCCCTGTTGGACAACACCTCCTGACAAAACGTATATGCGATCGGCATTTTGAATAGTACTCAGCCGATGAGCAATGACAACTCTAGTCACCTTTAGTCTGTCTAAATTTTCACTGACTATGGCTTGAGTGCGATTATCTAAGGCACTGGTAGCCTCATCAAAGAGCAAAATATTTGGCTTCAAGATTAAAGCTTTGGCAATAATTAGCCTTTGTCGCTGGCCTCCAGAAAGATTGCTTCCTCCCTCGCTAATTACGGTATGCATACCCATGGGCATCGACGAAATATCCTCGGCGAATCCCGACATTTTTGCTGCCGACCAAGCTTCATCTAGGGTGATTTGCGCCCCTCCAGAAAGATTGTCAAAAATAGAGCCTGACATAATCTTGCCATTTTGTAGTACTACTCCTAGCTGACGACGAACGGCATTGATATTGAGCCCAGATAGATCTTGTCCATCAAAATAAACTTTTCCGTCGTCGGGAGACTCGAATCCTAGAATTAACCGCAAAAGCGTCGATTTTCCGCTCCCAGAGCTACCAACTAAGGCAATAAACTCTCCAGGTTCTGCTTTGATAGTTACATCATTTAAAATTAATGCTCCATCTGCTTGATAGCGAAACGAGATGCGGTCTAAGGTAATTCTGCCCATGAGTTTTCCTGGATCTGCCTTCGTCAGATCTACTTCTGATACCGCTTGAGTAATTGGTCTAGCTCGTTTCCACTGAGGTAAAACTTGGAGAGCATCGGTAACGGTATTGCTAACATCAGTTGCTCCTTTAAGAAAGGTACTAAAGGCAGTGTTAAAAGCCAAGAAAGATCCTACAGTTAATGTTGAGGCTGCACTAGCTTCGGGGTCGGTAAGCATTTTAATTGTGAACCAATACAAAATTCCTGAAGTGATTGTCGGCATTACGGTATTAAACAGTGCCACCGCGTCTTCTATGTATTGAGTGCTAAGTTCTAGCTTAATTTGCTGACGATAGCTTTTACTCCAGGAGGCAAAAGCACGTTCTTCCGCACCCGCTACGTGGAGTTTGGCAATGCCATTAATTAGTTGAACTACGTGTCCAAAAATATTACCTTCAATTTCTAGTAAGGGATGAACCTTTCGGACTAAGATCGAACCAGAAATTGTTGTGACAACAACTATTAATAAAGCTACAGCCAGAGCTACCAAAGCTAATTTGATGCTGTAATAAAATAGCAATGCTAAGTTGAGCAGGGCAAAACAACCAGTAATCAAATTGATTAAAGTATTTCCCCCCAATTGACGGCGAATAGAGGTTACAGAGTTAACCCTAGACTGCAAATCTCCCGTAGTGTATTGACGAAAAAAAGAGATGGGTAAATTAAGTAAGCGATCCCATACTGCTGCTTGAGTAGAAGAATCAGAAGCAGTTTCTACCCTGAGGAGAGAAAGTCCTTGAGTTAGACGAAACAGAGCTGTAGCGATCGCGGCGATAATTAATCCTAAACCAATTTGCCATAGTAAACCGCGATCGCTATCGGGAATGGCATTATCAATCAAAATACTCGTAGTAAACGGGGTAAGCATACCCAATAGTGTGGTGGCAATGCCCATTGCCACAATTAGCAGCAAATCTTTTTGACGACCAAATAGGGCAAAGCGACTAATATCCAAAACCTGGAGTACTTTATCTGGTAAAGAACGATAAAACATATAGGCCCCAGAGGAAATAGCTGCTGCCAAGCGATCGTCGACAGCTATTTTAGTTTTGTCAACAGGATCGAATAGCAGTAGGCAATAATGCTACTGGTAGACGGTCTGATTTTGTATATGCCACCAGAGGACCACAATCTTGTTGCCACCACTCATCCTCCAACAGCACTTGGCGCATGCGTAACCGAGAAGCTCTGGCGATCGCCTCTAATGGCTCTTTAATACGAGCTAAATCCTCAGATTTGGCAGGAGGACAAATTGTTACCCCCAAAGCCTTTCCTACTGCTCCGGCTGCTACTAATAAAGGTGCGCCTTCCAAATACAAGTAATCTTGTTGAGGCATTAAGGGAGCTGCCAATTCGCCAAAAGCTTCTGAAGTTGCCTGCAAATTTAGCAGCTTTTGCGCCTTTAACCGCTCTAGTTCTTCGGCTTTTTCTTGCTTTTCTTGAATGTGAAAACAATAGAGATAATGTTGGTGTAGCTGGGAAACTCCTAAAATAAGGTCGTCGAAATTAGAAATTGTACCGCTAGATTTAAGCTCTAGTTGAACCGCCCCATCCGCTTCTAGCCAGGTATTATTATTCAACGGCACAATTGCAGTGGCAGAAGTTAAGAGTATTTCGGAAAATCCTCGCCAGCGTAAGTAACCTGACTGTAGTTTGAGCCAAACCAAATCTGTATCAGTTTGAAAAGTTTGACCATCCGTTAAAGAAAACCGTCCTGATATATTGGCTTTAACTTGAATTTTGGGACTATTAACTTGAGTGAGAGCCTTGTCTAACTTTTTGAGCCAAATTTCAATCCAACCAAGTACCTGAGATTCATAACGAGGGAATAATTCTTGAAGATTCCCTCCGCTTATTTTGCGTAACTTTGTTTTGCCAATCGGTACGGCTAATAGTTGACAACTAGTGCTACTACTGTTGCTGTTATAAGTAACACTACCAAACATTGCCTGTTGGAGATCGCAACTACATAGATAGCGACGAGTACCTTCAATAACACCCTGGTTTACTGTAACCGCAAAAATAGCAATAGAACCCGATTGAACCACCCAAAGACTTTGAGGATCGTTAAGTAAAATTGGTTCGCTAGCTTTAACCTGATATATTTGTCCTGGTAAGTCCAACCGCTCTAGTTCTTCAGCTTTGTCTTGCCTTTGTTGAAGGTGAAAACAATAGAGGTAATATTGGTGTAGCTGGGAAACTCCTAGAATAAGGTCGTCTAAATTAGAAATTGTACTGCTAGATTTAAGCTCTAGTTGAGCTGCCCCATCTGCTTCTAGCCAGGTATTATTATTCAACGGCACAATTGCAGTGGCAGAAGTTAAGAGTATTTCGGGAAATCCTCGCCAACGTAAGTAACCTGACTGTAGTTTAAGCCAAACTAAAGAGCCTGCATTAGTCTGAAAAGTTTGGCCATCCATCAAAGAAAATCGCCCTAATATATTGGCTTTAACTTGAATTTTTGGACTGCTAACTTGAGTGAGAGCCTTGTCTAACTTTTTGAGCCAGATTTCAATCCAATCAAGTACTTGAGATTTAGAATGAGAGAATAATTCCTGAAAATCTGCTCCGTTTATTTTGCGTAACTCTGTTTTACCAATCGGTATGGCTAGTAATTGATAACTAATGCCACCACTGTTGCCACTATGAGCAACACTACCAAACATTGCCTCTTGAGAATCGCAACTATATAGATAGCGACGAGTACCCTTGACAACACCCTGGTCAACTTTAACCGCAAAAATAGCAATAGAACCCGATTGAACCACCCAAAAACTTTGAGGATCGTTAAGTAAGATTGGTGTATTAGCTTTAACCTGATATATTTGTCCTGGTAAGTCTGTCTGATTAACAATATTCATAATTAACCTTCACTTTTAATAAGTCGGGAATATACTCCTTCTTGTTGCCATAGTTCCTCATGAGTGCCTTGCTGAACTATTTTGCCCCGATCTAAAACTAGAATTAAGTCGCAGTCGCGAATGGTACTCAAGCGATGAGCCACAATCACACAGGTACATCCACGACGACGCAGACGGCGATCGACAATCTTTTCTGTTTCAGAATCTAAGGCACTGGTGGCTTCATCCATAATCAAAATTGTGGGATTATTAACCAAAGCGCGAGCAATTTCCAATCTCTGCCTCTGTCCACCACTTAAATTGGCAGCACCTTCAGATAAATTAGCGTTATATCCTCCAGCTAGTTTGTTGACAACGTCTTCAATAACTGCATCTCGAAAGCTTGTCTAATATTTTTTTGGGGAATAGTAGAATCCCACAGGGTTAAATTATCGGCGACTGTGCCACCAAACAAAACAATATCTTGCTCTACCATTGCTAGGGAATTAGTCAAAATCTGGTGGGGAATTTGTGATTTTGCTCGACCGTCAAACAACATTTCTCCCGACCAAGGTTCATAAAGCCCGCTCAATAGCTTGGCAACGGTAGATTTACCAGAACCACTGCCACCGACTAGAGCGATTCTTTGTCCTGGTTTAATTGATAAATTAAAGTTTTCGATCAAAGCTGGTTCGAGACGGCTGTAGCCAAAGCTAATATTTCGCAGCTCAATATAACCTTGTAGCTTAGGTAAATCTGTCTGAGCAGGGTTTTCTATGATGGTTCTGCTATTTTCTACATGGGAATCGGTTGGATTATCGAGAACGTCATCTAGACGAATTAAATTTCCTTCTAATTCTTGAAGTTTTCCGCCTAGATTGACCAAATTGGTGACGGGAGTTTGGAAGTTTTGCATCATGCCCTGAAAGGCAATTAGCATTCCAATACTGATATATCCATCCATAACTCGCAGACCACCTACAAGTAGTAGAAAAGCTGAAGCCAAAGCTGACAGCAATACGGGTAATACCGCTAAGGTTTGATTGGTAATTCCTATTTCTTGCTGGGAATTGATTGCTTTGGTGTAGTAGCCCGACCACCGACCAAAGAAATCCGACTCCAAACCAGATGCCTTTAAAGTTTCGATACTTTGCAGGGCTGCGATCGATGCTCCAGCAGCTTTACCGTATTCCTGGAGTAATTTTTGATTAGCATCTTTGCGTTGGCGCGAGATCCACTGTAGAGTAAAGATATTTACTACAGCAAAACTCACGACTATTACCGTAAGTACTAAGTCATACTGACTCATAATTATGGCATAGAACACTATCATCACTGCATCGATCGCCGTAGTTGCTAATTCTCCTGAGATTACATCGGCAACATCATTGTTTAAACTAGTCCGATTGCTGATTTCTCCTGCAAATCTTTGAGCATAGAAACCAACGGGCAAACGTAAAATATGCCATAAAAATCGGCTCGACATACTTACCGACAGCTTAATTTTTAGGCGACGCAGATATCTTAACTGCAAAAGTGTCAAAGCACCTTGAAGTATGACAGAGACAGTCATTGCCACCAATAGTGGATTGAGCCAAAGATACCTTTCTTCGATTAAAATCTCATCAACAAATATTTGACTAAATACAGGAACAACTAATTCGGCAAAGGTAAGAAAAAATCCAGCTAACAAACAGTAAGCTAAAGCTCCACGATCGCTTTTAAGTCGCGACCACAATCCTAAAGCTAGGTTTAATTTGCGACCACCTCGGCGAAATTCTGCACCAGGCTGCATTATCATAGCTACACCAGTATAGCTCTCATCGAATTCTTTTAAACAGACGCTACGAGGACCAGAAGCAGGATCGTTAAGATAAACTTTGTTTTGATAAAAGCCTTCAACTACTAAAAAGTGATTGAAGTTCCAAAATACAATATAAGGAGGATTTATATTTTGCAGTTGTGTTAGTTCTTTTTTAAAACCTTTTGCATCTAAGCCATAATTTCGCGCTGCTTTAAGAATATTAGAGGCTTTACTACCATCACGAGATACGCCACATTCTGCACGCAGTTCGGTTAACGGCACAATACGTCCATAGTGACTAAGCATAATACCTAGAGCAGCAGCACCACACTCAACTGCTTCTATTTGTAATAAGGTTGGGGTTCTGACTCGCCGATTGAAATACTGAAGAAAATTTTGCCAATATTGCTCAAGATTATGTGGCAAGATGAAGTTGCGAATAAAATTAGTAGATACCACTGATAGACCTCAAGATTGGTAGGATAAAAGTAACCGGAGCTCTGTCTTCTACTTTGACTCCAACTGTAGTGGTCGTTCCCGAAGAAACTTTCAAATTAGGTCCAGAAGATGAAGACCATTTATAGCCACTAAAAGTATCAGAATCTTCGTAGGGAGTGGCAAATACCTGCATTACACCCTGTTCTTTATCAGATACAAGACCTTCCACAACTTCTGAGTTGCCAATTACTTTAGCAGCAGCTTCTTTACTGATGGGAAAAGCTGAAACTTTAGTAATATCACCCATAATGCCACCAAAACGTTCTCTCTTAACAGTTTGGGGCGTGATCTGAATCGTCATGTCTGACTGAATTTTTTTACCATCTTCCACAGAAAAATAGGTAATGCCGACTAGTTTTCCCGATAAATTTTTAATGTCTATGTTGGCAATACGAGTTCCTGCTTCGATAACTTGTCCTGGACTTACTGTTGTTTCTAAAACACGTCCCGTATATTGACTAATAATTTGACTTTCATTTTGCAGTTGTTATTGTAATTGAGCAATCTCTCTTTCAACCACTTGAATCTCTTGCTGGCGGTTGGTTGAGCTTTCAGAATCTTGTTGGGTAGACTGAGCTTTTTGGCTATCGAGTTCCTGTAACTGTGCTTTAATATCTTTCATATCGTTCAAGCTGGAAAGATATTCTTTTAAAGCATCCGCTTCTTGAACTTCAAGCTGTTTTAATTGAGATTTGGTTTCATTTTCGCTAGCAATGTTGTCTAAATATTGCTGTCTTGCTTCTAACAGCACATCATCGGAGATCGCTCCCTGTTTAAATAAATTCTCGCGAATTTCCAGTCTCTTTTTAAATATGGGCAGCAATTGCTGGAGATTTTTTAGCTTTTCTTCTTGACTAACGCGATCGCTTTGAATTGATTCGAGTCCTTTGGCTTTTAAAACTGGAGCTAAAGATTGAGTAAGATCTAATCTTTCTTGTAAAGTTTGACGTTGCTCCTCAATTGCTTCGGTGTCTTGATTTTGACGTTGATTTTGGATTAATTCAGCATGGTCATTTTGCGATCGCAACTGCTCTAATTTGTCTTGGGCTAACTGGAGCTTTTTACGCAGATCGACTTGGTCAACCGTTGCCAAAATATCTCTGTGAACTAGATCTCCTTCCTCAATTTCCAAAGATGTTAGCTGTCCAGAACCTTGAGTCTGCAAAGGCACAACTTTGCTAGGATAAATTAACACCCCTTGACCATCTACCGTAACAGGAATACGTCCTACCACACTCCAAATTGCAGTAGCTACAACTACAGAACCTAAAGTAACTAAAGGTATCCAGCTTTTTGGGTTTACCACCCGCATTAATTGATCCAATCTTTCAGGAGAAGCTAAACGTTCTAATGACTCTTCTCGAAAGAGCTTGTTTTGGGCTTTGGGCTGAGATAAACTTAGCTTAGTAAAATCTTTATCTGTGGATTTGACGATGGCTGTCTCTGTATATTTGACGATGGCTGTCTCTGCTTTTGACTTTGCTAACATCAAACGTTCAAATAATTCAAGACTAATTTGAGGATAGCCTCTTTGCAGAGAACGAATCTCATGGATTAGTTCTTTTTGGGGAGTGCTTTTCGGCAAATAGCTTGTAGCTCGTAATCGAAACTTCGTCAATCAAAAGAGCGATCGTTTTGATTCCTCTTTGAATTCGATTGAGATATTCTTGCTTTTTATTTTTATCCCAGCGAGCGCAATGCCGTTGCAGCAGGTTGCTAGAAAAAGAAATTATATTTAGTGGGGTACGCAATTCGTGGGAAACCATCGAAGCAAACTCCATGTTACTGTATGCCTGCTTTTTTTCTCGTTCAAGAACTTGTCGATCTCGCTCCTGAGTTTGCTTGTACCGGGTAATATCAGTTGCTGTTACTAAAGTAGCTGGCTGTTGATTGAATTCAGTTGTTTGAATCGAACAATTTAACCAGCATCGATCGCCTTTTTTGGTTAGGAGACTAATTTCGCGCTCAGAAACCGTATTAGAGGCATGTTCAGCCAAATTTGCTTGCTCTTGTAGAAGTCGCAGTTGTGGCAGTAAATCGGTGTTCTTCAGGTCAGGGGTCGAGCCGAGGATCGCTCCTCGACACTCCCATTCAAAACCGTGCTTGCGACTTTCACCGCACACGGCTCCTCCTGGCTTTTCGGTACTTTGTATTTTTGTTCCTTTTTATCTCACGCTAGACCGCCTTGGAGTGGTCAGTTTTAATTCATTCTGTACGCATCTGCGTTTTAAGCATATAAAGAACTACTTATTTCCCTAATAAGACTCAGGGCTGTACGTCAGCATATCTCGGACATTACATCCATCCCTGTCGGGCATTATCTGTTAATTCAGATTAAGCATTAGCTTTTTACAGCATCCTACTCCCATATTTCATACGCTTCACATCTGGTTTATCAAGATATAGTCTTGATAGAAATATGGGGTTATCCCGTTCCCTAAATTCATTTCGCGTTGTTCTTAGTCCCTAATCTCTACTCCGAGAGGTGTATTGATGAGAAAAAAATTAACCATTGGAATTAATTTTCTTTTTGTTTCTTTGGATTATTAAGAAACACATACCTCTATTTGCCTTTTGGCTATAGTGTATAAGCCATTCCACTATTTCAAAGTGACGAAGCTTACGATTAGTTAGTCCTTGTTGAACATAAACAACTTTCCTTGCAGAGTTACCAATTTCGGCTATTAGCTATCCGCTTTTATCCTAGCTTTGCACCACTATGATGTTACCTAGCAGCACATAGGATATGGATTCAAACGTCTCATTCGTCGGTAGGAATTTAACCTACATGAATTTAGAGTTATTATATTTTCTAGGTTCTAGTAAATATACTCAGCGTTCCTACAAATTGTAGTTAGACTGAAACGGGTCGCACTAATCCTACTTTGTTATATCCTGTCACAGTTTTAACCAGAGCATTGGCATAGCAAAGATAATTTTTACTGTCGAAGATTAAGATCATGACGTTGGCTGTTTCAACAAGTGCTTGCCAGTCAAAGAATTTGATTGGCGATGTTTTAAGGCGATCGCTATAACGAGCGTAATTTTTAGTGACAGGTTCTCTGGCTTTAAAAGCCAAGGATTGCCTGTCAACGCCTTCAGCGGTCAGACAACTATGATGATTGCTGATGTATCTAACATTAGTGCTGTCATACTGCATTGTCAGATAAGCGAAGACAACCAAAGTAAAAACGACCCAATAGTTTGTGATTGGAATCAAGCACCAGAAAATAGCTTTTTTTATGGTAGAACTTCAGAACTAAAAATTTTACGTAAGTGGTCGATCGAAGAACGCTGTCGCTTAATTGCAGTTGTGGGTATGGGGGGGATTGGCAAAACAGCTTTATCTCTGCGCTGCGCTAAAAACCTCCAGCATGAATTTGAGTTTGTAATTTGGCGACAATTAACCAATCCTGGTGGGCTGAGAAAAATATTAATCGAGCTAATTCAGATGACAGGCGCTCGCCAAGATAATTTAGCAGATGAGTTTAATAGTCAAATTGATGCTTTGCTGAGAAACTTAAGACAGCATCGATGTTTGATAGTCCTCGATACTTCTCCAGCAATGTTCCCCAGTGGAAATTCCGCTAAAAATTATCAGCAAGAATATCAAGATTATGAACAGCTTCTAAAACGATTGGGACAAGAACAGCATCAAAGCTGTTTAATGTTAATTGCCAGAGAAAAACCCAGAGAAATAGCTTTAATAGAAGGAGAGACTTTACCAACACGCACCCTGCATCTTAAAGGTTTAGGTTCGGAGGCGAAAGATATTTTTAGAGCCAAAAGCTTGTTGGATGTAGAAAAGTGGTCAGATTTAGTTGAGGTTTATCGTGGCAATCCTCTAGCCTTAAAAATCGTCGCTAATACAATCAAAGGATTATTTGGAGGTAAAGTTGCGACTTTTCTCAAGCAAAAGACGATTATTTTTGGGGAACTAAACGACCTTTTAGACGAACAGTTTGAATCGATATCGACTTTAGAAGAACAGATTCTTTACTGGTTAGTTATTAATCGCCAGCCAATTTCCCTATCCAAGTTGCGATCGCAAATGGTAATCCCCGTGGCAACCGCTAAATTGATCGAAGCCTTAGAATCTTTACTGCGAAACTCTTTTATTGAAAGAAATATCGTCGCCGATGAAGTAAAGTTTTCCTTAGAATAGCCTGTAGTGATTCAATACGTAATCAATTGTATTAGCGAGCGTTTGTGTCAGGAAATTTTGACTGTGGGTAAAAATCAAAAAGTAGAACAGCTTTTTGTCTTGAGAACCTTGAATCTCAGACCAGATTTAGACAACCCAATCGAACAACCAGAATATTTCTTGGTTCAACTCATACTAGATCGTCTGGGTGAAATCCTTCAAGATGAAAATTTGATCGAACAACAATTGACTAAAATTTTATCTTTGTTACCAGAAAATAGTTTTTTAGCGGTAGGATACGCCAAAAACAATTTAGAAATTTTGCTTGCTGACTTAAAAGTTTATTTTGAGCCAAAAATTAAAATTTCTCGCTAAAATTATGCTAAATTGAGCTAAAAATTAACCTTGTTGACTCTGATAAAAAGCTGTAGGCTTGTTATTGCTAGCTATTAGCTAACAGCTAAATATGATTTATTGTATTATTCCTACCTGCTTAGATCGTTGCAATCCTGACGAACGAGAATTTTGTCACAATTGTGGCACAGATTTAATTATTAATGAACGCTATTGCTTGGTCAAGCCTCTAGGAAAATTTGAGCGATGTCAGCATACCGAAGTTTTTGAAGTTAATAATTTAGGTAAAACTAAGGTTCTTAAAGTTTTAACCAGCCAACGTCACCGTTTGATCGATTTATTTCAGTAAAAAGCTGGGATACTTAGAAACTTAGCACACTTAGATGTTCCGCAGGTTGATACTTGCTTTACTTTTTCATTACCAACCAGTAACAAAAAATCACATTGTCTGGTAATGGAAAAAGTTCCAGGAGACAATTTAGAACAATGGCTGGATCAAAATGGGGTTTTGTCCGAAGCTATGGCAATTGACTGGTTATCACAACTTAGTCAATTTTTAACGCAACTACATCAGGAACAAATATTACACCGAAATATTAAGCCATCTAACATCATACTTCGTCCTGACGGGAAACTGATATTAATTGACTTTGGTACGGCAAGGCGGATTACTTCTACCTATATAGAAAAATTGCCTGCCGCAGATGTTACCAGAGTTTATACTTCTGGATATACCGCACCAGAGCAATTGAAGGGTCAAGCTGTTTGTAAATCCGATTTTTTTGCTTTGGGGTGTACTTTGGTACATCTATTGACGGGTATACATCCCGATAATTTAGCTAAGAATGAAAGCGGTCACCTGATGTGGCGAAATCGAGTACCTCATATTTCTCAAGAACTAGCAAATTTGATTGACCGACTAATCGCACCACTGGTTAGTGAAAGATTGCAAACACCTCAACTATTTTTAAACCACCTACTCGAGCGTGAACTAGCAACTAAAGACCGACAAGCACCATTTAACAAAACCAGAACAGTTAAGCGGAAAATGAGCCGTGTTTGGCACGATTTGTGGAAATTTGTTGCAGTTTTTAGCGCTATAGCTGTTACTATTATCGTATTGCACCTGATTTAATCAAATCGCTGCAAGACCGTATCATTCTGATTGGTGTCAGCGATCCTAGTGCAGTAGATAGCTAGAAGACTCCTTATTTTCAGCTGTCATCATCAGAAGTAAAACAGATCCCAGGTATCTTTGTTCAAGCTTAGGCAATCTCTCAAATCGTCAGCGCAGTTCAGGTGATTACGCTCTTGCTGAAAGCCTCTCTATGTAATCGTTATAGAAGGGGTTTTGGCGATCGCAATAAGCGGCTCAATTGAAAATTAGTCTATTCAGTACAGCAATCAGTAACGAAATTTAATGGTTTCAGAAGTCTAATTTTCAGCTTTGTTTAATTGGTACAGTCAAGAGCGTAACTTTCTACACGAATGATACTCAAACTCTTATATCTGAAGATATATATCCTTTTTGCGATGATTTAAAGCATGGCTAGTGGTTAAGCTGAGCTTATTATAATTTTTCAATGACTTAGATTTATAGTATGTCTGAATCAATTTTGGTGGTAGAGGACAATAGCGATATTTTATTATTATTTAAGCTGGTATTAGAGTCGGCGGGATATCAAGTCACTACCCTGGAAGATGGGAGAGAGGCATTAACTCAATTAGAAACAATTAGACCGCGGCTAATCGTCATGGATATTATGATGCCAGAAATTAGTGGCTTACAAGTTTCTCGCCAGATTAAAGAAAAGCCCGACTATCAATCCTTACCAATTTTGCTAGTTTCTGCGCTTGATCGTCTCCAAGAAGATCAGTTTTTTCACAGTAAAGCAGACGCTATTATGTACAAACCCTTCGATTTAGAGCATTTGATTGACAAAGTTAGCGAACTCACTGACGCTGGCGACAGACAACATCATTGCTTCGAGCAGGAAGAGGCATTAACTAAGTCATAAAATTTCTGTTGCTTGAGCCGCATTGGCGATCACTATATTTTGTAATAACAATTGTTAGTTTATCCTCCGCTTAAAAGACGGGGGCTTGCCCTAAAGGACTCTATCACGGACGAGACACGTAGTTAATCTATTATGGATATCGCCTCGCATATAACTTCGTCTCGCGCTGTCCCGTGTATTACTGTCAGTAAGGCCAGGAGAGACTATATTAACGGTAATTTGGAGATCGCCTACTTCTTTGGCTAGTACCCGTGAAATGTGTTCATAGTTCTAGTTAATGGTTGGTTTAATGTGAGGATAGCGCGAGTTTTGAATATTATCTAGTTTGCCTTTGACCGATACCATGGCATATTCATCTTGCTGGGGAACTGACTCTAGAGATTTGGCAGTTTGTTTTTGATTGTCAATCGAGCTTTATGAGCTTTTTTCGCTACTTCCAAAGCAGTGTTTGCCAGGTTGCGATCGCTAGTTTTTTGTATTCATTGAAGCGATCGCTATACTATCGCAGCGCGGAGTGTACCACTAAAAGGTGTACCTAAATCTGGTTCTTGGGAATCACAGGCAGAAATATTAACAATCGCCCCGCCTCCTGCTTGCTGCATTGGTTTTGTAACTAATCTAGCAATGCGAACCACACTCAGAAATAGCATTTCAAAGTTTTCTTGCCACATTTCATCATTAATTTCCAGTAAATCTGGTCGAGGTGGATCGCCAAAACTATTGATGACTGCATCAAGACGATTAAATTTATTTATTGTCGTTGACACTAATCTTTTTAAATCTTGGTAGTTAGTAATCGATCCTTGAATAGCAATACCGCCCAACTCTGAAGCCAAATCTAAAATACTTTCACTTCTTGCCATCAAAGAAACTGTATAGCCTTGCGCTGCTAATTCTCTGGCGCATCCTGCACCAATACCACGACTCGCAGCAGTAACGCACCGCTACTTTTTTTGTATTTATTGAAAATTTTCTTTATAACTAAGCTTTTTCTCGAAACATAAACCAATGTTTGAGGCGATCAAAATTTTTGGTTGACGAAACTTGATAGCCAAGATTTTGGTAGTAAGCTACATTAGTTTCTGTCTGTGTATCGAGAGCAACACCACCAGATTTTGAATGTTTATCCGACAAAATATGTATATGTTCTAAAAGTTGGCTACCAATACCCATCCCCTGACTGCGTGGATGTACTCCCAGCACATTTACATAAAAATGAGGTTGTGGGGGTTTGTTGGCATTTTTAAGATTGTTGTAAATATTCATACGTTCTAATGCTTCATCTGGGAGCGATCGCGCAAATCTTTCGTCTAAGTCAGAAATAGCAGTTTCATCTTTGTTTTTGTTTGCCTCTGGTGGAATAGCTAAGATAATTCCTTGCAATTCGTTTTGAACCAAAGCACCCAAAAGTATGGAATCATCAATCATCGCGCGATCGCAAAGATACTGTCCGATCACCTCTATCGATCGCTGGTAAGCATTACCAAAAAAGAAGTCCATTAATGGATAGCCATTGAAAGCAGCAGAAATTACCTGAATAAAATCTTCTGTATGCTTGGCTTCTAGAGGAATAATTTCAATTAAACTCATAGATTTAAACGCAGCAAATACTTTCTTTAGTGTGACAAAACAGTTGATGAGTTCGATCAATAATGTAGTTAAGTAACTGGATATTGATCGAATTTTTGCATCAATTCCAGTAATTCTTCTTGACTGGGTTGTCGTCCATTTTTAGTTAGTGCTGCTAACCCTTCAAAGTATTTTTCTCGTTCCTCAGCAGGACAAAACATGATTAAAAGTTTTGCTCGCGTTTGTCCTGGATTAGAAAAACCATGAGGGGTATTTTCGGGGACAAGCATAAAACTTCCTGGTGTAGCAAGGACTTTGCGATCGTCCAAATTCAGTTCGACTTCACCTTCTACTACATAAAACATTTCCGTCAATTGCTTGTGGATATGAGGACTTGCACCTTTGCTTCCTGGTTCCATAACAAACTCAAATAAGCCAAAATTACCATGAGTATCTTTGCCAGTCGCTTTAAAAGTGCAGGTACTTGTACCAATTTGAACTGATTGCCCTTCTCCTGGTTGCAAAATAAGTGGTAACGACATATAAATCTCCTAGTTTCAAGAATTGGGAATGGCTGCAACCGCATCAACTTCAAACAACATACCATCCAGTGCTAGTCTCGATACTGGAATTAGCGTCTGTGTTGGCGTTTGTTCTCCCCAGATCGCCTTAACTTCAGCACCCAACTGTTGCAGCTTAGACTCGTTATGTTCAACAACTAGTGTAGTCAGCTTAACAACTTGTTTTGGATGCACGCCAATAGCATCTAAAGCGATGCGAAGATTAGTAAATGCTTGCTTGAGTTGAACGGCAAAATCAGCCGCGAGATTTCCGTTTTTATCCTCGCCACCTTGTCCTGCAATATAAATCATTCTTGTCTCTGGTGGCGCGATCGCTATATGACTGTAGCCATTTGGAGTTGGATCGTATAACCCCTTTGGATTAATAAATTCAGGTAAATGCTCTGACATAATTTTAATTCTTTACTTCAAAGCGTATAATCATCTTCGTATCGATGCTGAATACACTGATTATATTAACCCGTTTACGGGAAAAGACTTTGAAGGTAATAAGTTAATCTATTGTCCAAAGTTTATCTATAATTTAGCAGCATAGTATCGTACTGAGTTTAGTTTATGAAGAATATCTCACCTCTGCATTTGTCTCAGGTACAACAGGAAGCACCCTATTATGGCGATCACCGTACTTTTGGCATTTAGGTAAAATCAGAATTTTAATCCTAAAAACCGTTTGGCTGATTATGAGATCGATTATCATTATCTAAAAGAGTTCAAAAATTTTTAGATTATGGTAACGACAACAACTAATACCATTCCCGTCACCGTACTAACTGGCTATTTGGGTGCAGGAAAAACCACTCTCCTCAATCGCATTCTTACCTACGAACACGGTAAGAAAGTAGCAGTCATCGTTAACGAGTTCGGGGAAGTGGGCATTGATAATCAACTGGTGATTGATGCCGATGAAGAAATCTTTGAGATGAATAACGGCTGTATTTGCTGTACGGTGCGTGGAGACTTAATTCGGATTATTGGTAATTTAATCAAGCGTCGTCATAAATTCGATCATCTGGTAATAGAGACTACTGGTTTAGCCGATCCTGCCCCTGTCATTCAAACCTTCTTTGTCGATGAAGATCTGCGGGACAAGATTGCTTTAGATGCAGTTGTCACCGTCGTCGATGCCAAACATATCCAGCAACATTGGGATGCAGATGAAGCGCAGGAACAAATTGCTTTTGCCGATGTGATTCTCCTCAATAAAACCGATCTTGTTAGCCCTGAAGAATTGGATGAGTTGGAAAGCAAAATAAAAGGGATGAACGGGATGGCGAAAATTTATCGCACTCAAAATTCTGAGTTATCGATGGATGCTTTGTTAGGAGTACAGGCTTTTAATTTAGACCGCGCTTTAGAAATCGACCCCAAATTTTTAAAAGAAGATGCCCACGAACACGATGAATCAGTCAAATCTTTTGCCATAGTCGAATCTGGAGAAATAGATGGACAAAAACTAAATAACTGGTTGAGTCAACTATTACAAACTAAAGGTGTGGATATCTTTCGCATGAAAGGCATTTTAAACATTGCTGGAGAAGATGAACGATTTGTTTTTCAAGGAGTACATATGCTGCTTGATGGCAAACCAGATCGTCCTTGGAAAGAAGGAGAAACCCGCAAAAATGAATTAGTGTTTATCGGTCGCAATTTGGATGAAGCCCAACTAAAAGAGGACTTTAGACAATGTTTGGTGTAGGTGCGAGGGGCAAAACCTTATTTCAGCATCAGTGGCGGGAAGATCTTTCAGAATACGTCACGGCGGTAGCTTGGTCGCTAGGTGGACTATGGGGTGCTAGTTCGGCTGCTGGGGAAGTAGTCTTGTGGCGAGATGGCAGTCTAGTTAATTTATTACCTGCGAGTTTAGCATCGATCGATTGTCTGGCTTTTTCCTTCGATGGCAAGTTTTTAGCTGCTGGGGGTCAAGATGGCAAGGTTAGAGTCTGGGAAATATCATCCAATTCTCTTTTAGAAAATCAGGCAAATTTAATTGTTAGCTTAGATAATGTGCCTAAATGGGTAGATAAACTGAGTTGGAGTCCTACTTGTAACCAATTAGCCTTTAGTTTAGGACGTTATGTTCAAATTTGGAATGCAGATAGCCAGACAGTTATTACTACTTTACCCTTTAGTAATTCTTCTGTCTTAGATTTAGCCTGGCGACCAAACGGAGAACATATTGCGATCGCAGGTAATGGTGGAGTCAAGGTTTGGGATGCTAATAATTGGGATGATGATCCTTATTTAATTGATATGCCGTCAGCTAGCATAGTTACTGCTTGGTCTACTGATAGTAAATATATTGCTTCGGGTAATTTAGACAATACTATTACTGTTTTAGAATACGGCTTGCCCATTCCTTGGGTGATGCGAGGTTTTCCTGGTAAAATTTCCCATTTAACTTGGTCGCAACCATGGCAAAATAACGCACCTTTACTAGCAGCATCTAGTATCGAAGGAATCGCCGTCTGGAAAAAAGAAGCTGACGATGAAGGTGGCTGGAATGCCAATATTTTAACTTTGCACGAACGCAAAATTCAAGCTTTAGAGTTTCACCCTCATAATTTATTACTCGCTTCTGCTGCCGATGATGGCTGCTTGTGTTTGTGGACAAAAGCCAAACAAGTAGGACAAATTTTAGAAGGCGCGAGGGGTGGTTTTTCCTGTTTAGCTTGGGATAGAGAGGGTAAGCAGTTGGCTGCTGGTGGTCAAAACGGAGAGTTGATTATTTGGTCTGAGTCTAAGCGAGGTAAAGGTTTTGGTTGATTTAAGTTAAGAAGATGCGATCGCGCTTTGAAGGTTATTAAAAGCAATATCAAATAAATTCACTTCTTAAGATGACACAATTTTGAAATTAAAATTACACTGAAGTCTTTTTTGAAGTATTGTTTTCAAGTTTTGATGTTTTGACTCTCCAATGTTCCGCCCTTATCATAGCGCGATCGCGTCTTAATTCTGTTTTGCAAGTCTCATATTATTTAGTTGAATAAATTAGGATAATTTGCGATCGCTTTACCAAAATTTTGTAGCGTTCTTTAGTTTGTTTGTACCTAATTGAGCGCGAGAACTGCCATTTTTTATTGAAACAAGCGATCGCCTAAATGGATTTATGATTTGTTTCTATTTTCTGTATGCACCAATTGCCAAAGCACAAGCTCTTGGATCGTCGCATTCATACATTTCTACTTCAACTGTATAAGCAGCTTTTTTTGTTGGTTTAAATTTAACCACTGCTTCTGGACTATCACTTTGATCTGCTATCATCTGTTTACCTTTGTTATCATAAACCACTAAATCTACATCAAAACATTCACGCTGTTCACACACAGCAATAAAACCATAGTTTTTACCAGGACTCAAATTAAAGTTTCTACTAAATACTCCCCCTGGTTCTGCTTCAGCAATCACTGGCGTTTTCGGACTTGTGTAACCTGCTCCTAATTGTTTGCTTGCTGTTCTATTGATTAATTTAGTCAAAATTGCAGGACTATTGCGGTTTAAACCAGCTAGAGCTATAGTAGCGGGCATTAATGTTGCCAAAATTGCAGTGACTGCAAATAAACTTTTTCTTTTCATTTTAACTCCTCAATAATTTTTATAGTTCTTGAACTGGTAATACTATTTGACCGTTTTCTATCGTAATGACATCAGAAGCTGTAGCACTAACAGCACCAATTCCCTCAACTGAAATTAAACAATCACTACTACAAGTGGTTTTTGTTTCTCCCGAGGCAATTGACATTTCGTTAGTTTGATCCCCTTCGGTTATGGTAATTTGATATGCTTGAGAATCTTTATTAACCAAATCTGCTGCTAAAGCACTATTAGAACCTATTAGTAAAATACTTAAGGTTAAAAAGAATTTATTCATTTTTAGAGAAAATAATTGAATAATTTTGAGTGATGATCAAAAAAGTATCATGTTTGATTTGTTATTGTAATCAGATTTAATATTTTCTTAATTTTTTTTTTAACATAAAGTTAATTTTATAGTCATCAAACTGAAAGTAATTAGCGATCGCACTAGGTTTTTAACGCTATTTCTGACTCCATTTGGTAAACCCATGATCTGCTTGAAATTAGGCGATTGCTTCTTCTGCCAAAGCTTCCAACTTGCTATCTGCTATGTCTTGTTCTAGCTTTTTATCCCAGTGTTAATAATCTAAATCAAATAAACTGTTTAAGTTGCTCAAATTCCTCTGACGCAACTGTAAGAATAACTGCTTCAATTGGTTTTAAATTTGATATTTCAGTTTTTAAATCTTTGATTTTGCTAAGTTATAGCGTTGCAGTGAAATAGGTAAATGTTTGTGAAATTGATTTACTTATAACTTACGCGATCGAGAACGAAGCTGAAGCAAGGCGCGATCGCTCTTTTATCTGCTTTAAAAATCTCAGGCGATCGCTTCTTCTGCCAAAGCTTCCAACTTGCTATCTGCTATGTCTTGTTCTAGCTTTTTATCCCAGCGTTAATAATCTAAATCAAATAAACCACTGTCTAAGTTGCTCAAATTCTTCTGACGCAACTGTGAGAATAGCTGCTTCAATTGGTTCTAAATTTGACATCTCAGTTTTTAAATCTTTGATTTTACTAAGTTATAGCTTTGTTGTGGTACTCATGGATTTAGTTTGTTTGAGTTGAAGTGCTCGCCCAAAGCGTCTCTTTGAAAGATTGTTTGTTAGACCGCGCTGTTTGTCTGACTTGGAGCCGCTCCAAGGATTTTGTCCCATCCGAATTGGTAAACTATAAGTACAGAATCTAGAGGTCAAAGATATATGCTTAAAAGTTCCTTAATTATCAGCGTATCTCCTGACGTTATGGGAGGCACTCCAGTTTTTACTGGTACTAGGGTTCCTGTCCAAACACTGCTGGACTATCTCAAGGCAGGAGAATCCATAGACGATTTCTTGGATGGATTTCCAACTGTGACCAGAGAGCAGGTCATCGCCTTACTTGAAGAGGCTGGAAAGCAGGTTATTGGTCTGGTAGCATAGCATGAAGCTTCTTTTGGACGAGTGTATTGATCGCAAACTTGCGAGAGAATTTCCTGGCTACGAGGTGAAAACAGTTCCACAAATGGGATGCGCGGGAGTAAAGAACGGTCAACTTCTTGCCCTAGCAGAAACAGAGTTCGATGTTTTCATTACTGTTGATCGCAATTTGTCGTTTCAACAAAATCTGCCCCAGTTTAATCTTGCGGTAATTGTTTTGCAAGCACCATCTAATCGTTTGGCTGATCTGAGTCCTTTAGCTTCAAAGGTGTTAGCCATTTTAACTTCGGCAGTTAAAGGACAAGCTATAGTGGTCAGCACATAAAAATCAAGGTGAGCAGTACCTTCCTTATTGGTTGAAGTAAGGCAATACTAGAGCGATCTATCGGTTGTGTTCAGCGGTGGCAAATAACTTTTGCATCCATACCAAGATCTTGATCAACAGGGTATTAGAGCTAAAGCCTTTATCCTCTCTTCCTTTTGAATGCATTGTCACCCCGTGAGGGGATCGCTTAATCATTTTCTGAATTACTATTCTCAGGTTTCGATGTTTTTATTCTCCACTTTTCTGACAAGATTGTAGCGCGATCGCTCATTTCTTTTAGTTCTGATTCATTCAATCGATCTACTTTCATAGCTAACCTTCCATTCGATATTTAGTTAAGGCGTAGACATCTTAGATATCTTCTTCCTCTTCATTCCATTCTGTAAAACCAGTTTCGGCTAGTTGCATCATTTGCAGGGGTTCTAATTTTTCTTCACGGGAGTGAATAAATGCGATCGCTTTTATAACTGCTTTACAAATCTCATGCGATCGCTCTTTAGCGATACTTTGACAAATCGCTTAATATGGCTACATTTGGTTGCATTTTTTTCTTAACGCCGGAGCCGCCGCTGCCGCGCGACCAAAGTACGTTGAACCGAGCCGAAACGTATCAGCCGCATTGCTGGTTTCTACTTGACCTCGGTTTTGATGACGAAAGCGGTTAATTCGACGATCTCATCGCCGCGAAAGCGCCAGACATCGCAGTAGGAGTAATGAACCGCCTTCCCGTCTTTCTCCTTCACCGTTATGTCGCCCATTGCCGTGACGAAATCACCCTCAGCGATTAAGTTAGCGACCTCATTCTTGGGCGGCTCTACATACTCCGTTGTAATCCATTGGCGAACGGCTTCTTTTCCTTTCAGGATTTTGTCGCCTACAAACGTCCATTCCGTGTCGTCGGCGCAGAATGACACGAATCCTTCATAGTTGCCTTCAGAGATAGCCGCGTTGCCCTTTTCTAAGATCGCTTTATTTTTCTCTGACATAAAATCTCTCCTTCTTCAAGTGGATGCTTTAATGAAGCGGTTTCTCTACCGGCGCATCCTTCTATTGTACTGCACTGTGCAGATGCTTGTATTTGGCGCCCCGCTTCGAGAAAGTATCACTTCCAACAACGCTGCGCGCAAGCGGCACAACTATTTATTATACTGACGTTTTCCATATAACTAGCCTATATGGGGTATTTAAATAGAATATTTCCAGCTAATATCACAAATTTGAAAAATATACAGAAAAGTTCCGTATAACTTACCTTGTATAGGTGTATTAACTAGAAACTTTCCGTATAAATGTCGGAGCGAGCTAAAATTTTTCTGGAATAACATCCACATTAGAAGATGTAGAAGCTTATTTAGATTGAGATATTATTTCATGGAGCAGCGTCCGAAAAAACTCATAGAGTAGGTACAAGATGCTATTCGACTTAAACATTATTCATATCAAACGAAAAAAACTTACGTTCATTGGATTAAACGCTACATTTTATTTCACAATAAACAGCATTTTAAAGACATGGGAGGAAAGGAAATCGAAGCTTTTTTGATAGATTTAGCTGTCAATCAAAAGGTTGCAGCCTCCACGCAAAATCAAGCACTTCATGCCATTCTATTTTTATATAAACAAATATTAAAACAAGATTTGGATTTAAAAGTTGACGCAGTACGAGCCAAGAGAAATAAATATCTTCCAACCGTTTTAACGAAAGAAGAAGTTTTAGCTATCATCAATAATTTATCAGGTGTTTATCCGCTTGTAGTCAAACTGCTTTATGGAACTGGATTAAGGTTAACTGAAGGTTTGCAATTGCGTGTTAAAGATGTTGATTTCGCCCAGCAGCAAATTATCGTTTTATTTTAACCTTGCCGACACCATAAAGCCACTGCCAAAAACCCAGCTAACTGAACCAAAACAATACTTGGGCCACTAGGTAAATCAAACGTCCCAGAAATAACCATTCCCATTACTCCACTCAGCGCACCCACACCAGCAGCAGTGGCCAAAAATGGGACAAACTGCTGACAAATTAATCTGGCGGTAGCAGCAGGAATAACTAGAAACCCGTTAACAAGTAAAATACCAACGGCGCGAATAGTTAGGGCAATAGTGATTGCTAAGAGAATGATAAATAGGTAACGATGACTCCGAACGGGTACACCTTTTACTATAGCTAAATCACTGTTGAGAGTTAGTAATATTTGCTCTGGTAAACTGATAATTAACCAGGCTAAAGTTACGCCCAAAAGTAATAATAATAAAATTAAATCTGTATTACTAATTGCCAGAATATCGCCAAACAAAATTGACAATAAATTACCCCTATATCCTTTTAAATAACTAAAGCCAATCGTTCCCAAAGCTACCGAACCTGACAGGGAAATACATAATACTGTATCGCTACCTAAATCGGTTCTGTCGATTAGATAAATTACCCCTAAACCAAAAGCGACAGTAAAACCGATTAATGTCCAGGTAGAAGGTAATTCTAATAAAGCAGCTAAAACTACTCCTAACATTGCCGAATGTCCCACAGTATCGCCGAATAAAGAGAGACGACGCAGGATTAAAAAGCTGCCTAAGATTCCGCCTAAAATACCAAACAGCACCCCTCCAAGCACTGCTCGTTGCATAAAGGGTAAACTAAAAAGACTCAGTACGTCTGGTAGGTTCATGATGATGACAGGTAGGAGTGACTAAAGAACCGTATATTTGTAGTAAGTTTTCTGATGTCAAAGTATCTTGAGGCAAACCTTGGTAGAGTAAGCGACGGTTTAAACAAATAACTGAGTCGCAATATTTACTAACCAAATCTAAATCGTGGGAAACTTCCAAAATCGTCCAGTTTTGTTCTTGTTTGAGATTATTTAGCAAAGCAGCAAATTCGATTTCTCCCGTAGCATCTACCCCTGCTAAAGCTTCATCCAAGACTAAAAGACGACGGGGAATAACTAAACAATAAGCTAGTAATACTCGTTTTAATTCTCCACCGCTAAGAGTACCGATTTTTTGTTTGGCTTGTTTACTCAGATGAACTTGTTCTAAAGCCTGTTGAATAATTCTATGTTTGCGTTTACTGGAGTACCACCATTGCTTAGTATTTAATCCCAAACCTACTAACTCGGATACGGTTAAAGGAAAGGTACGATCGAAAGGAAACTTTTGCGGAATATAGCCAACTTCAGTTTTGAATTGATTCAACTGTCTGCCAGTAGAGTTAAATAACTTAATCTCACCCGATCGCGCCTCAATTAATCCTAAAATAGTTTTGATCAGGGTACTTTTGCCCGCACCATTAGGGCCAATAATCGCCGTATGAGTACCTGGCAATAATTCAAAAGAGACATTATCTACTGCTAAATACTCCCCACGCATCACCGATAAATCTTTGACTCTAACTATGGGTTGGTGCATTTTGTTGTTTGTCCTTGGTTCATAACAAAAAGGGAACGGGGAAAAAAAGATAATAGGTAATAGTTTTACTTGCTACTTGCTGCTCTTCCTTGACGCTCAATGACGATTGCAAGCCTTGCCGCCCCTAGTGACACGCCCTTTCTAAAGCCTCTAAATTACCTCGCATGACTTGAAAATAATATTGCGGATCGGTTTCTCCCGACTCTAGAGGATCGATCGCTTCTAATGGTAGATTTAAATCACTAGATATTTGCTGCATTCTTTTATCCTCAATTTCAGGTTCGGTTAGTAAAGCTTTAACTTGATACTGGTTGGCAGCTTGTTGTACTCGTTGAATATCTTTGGGCGTGATACTGTCTTCAGGGATTTCTACTATTGCTTCTTGTTTGAGTTGATAACGTTGTGCTAAATAAGGAAAAGCATCGTGAAATGTGATAAAGTTGCAACCTTTGACTGGTGCTAATCTCTGACTAAATTCATTATCTAACTGTTGTAGTTGTTGAATATAAGCCTCGGCATTGGTACGATAGTTATCTGCGTTAGTAGGATTTATGGCAATCAAGCGATCGCGGATATTAGCTACTTGTTGTTGTGCCAACACTGGATCTAACCAGACATGAGGATTTCCCCCTTCGTGATGGTGTCCTTGTTCTTCTTCGTGTTCGCCGTGTTCTTCTTTGATGACTTCTATCCCTTCGCTAGAATCAATTTGCTGTAGCTGAGAGTTACCTGCATTAGTTACTAAACCTGCTAAAAACTCTTCGATACCCAACCCGTTTTCTACTAAAACATCTGCTTCAGTTATTGTTTTGACATCATTTGGGGTAGCTTGATAGTCATGAACTTCTGTACCAGGAGAAATTAAGATATTGACTTGCCCTGTATCTCCGACTACGGCTTTGGTAAACAGATGAATGGGCAAAAAAGTCGTGACAATTTTCGGACTGGAATTACTTTGCGCTGTGGTAACAGCACTTACCGTGATGGCACTTAAACAAGTTAAACCAGTTACTAAAGAGCATTTTAAAAATTTTCTCCTGATGGCTAAAAAAAAGTTTAATCGCATTTTAGGACTGTTGATTAGCATTTATTTTGTTATTATTAAAAATAATGATAATCATTATCATATACGAAAACCTAAAAGTTTGGCTAAAATTTATCTCCGTGTGAAATGAAGTTTATCGCTTTAAAATCGCTGAATTAGAGCCACAGCAACTATTAATAAAATTGCACCTATAGCTCTCCAAAAACTCAGAGGATGAACTGGAAACCCTACCAAGCCAAAATTATCGAGAGCGATCAATGCTAACATTTGACCAGCGACAATTAATCTAATCATTGTGGCTGCACCGAGTAATAGAGGTAAAATGATTGTGGTTGTGAGATAGATCGTTCCCAGTATTCCACCAATCCAAAAATACCAAGGAATTTGTTCTATCTGAGCGAATGGAGGCAATGAAATATGAAAGACTACAGTATAGAGAATTAAAGCGATCGCCAGCAACCTTTAACCCCAATACTTACTATCCAGGAAACTTTTAAAATTGCAGCCAGCAACCATAGCGATACTGCTGGGTTGATTAAAACTGAAACTGCATTCGCACATTACCCACATAAATATTAGGATTATCTTCAAAGTTATTCGGGTTAGTTACTAGATAAAAAGCAGGCAGAATCGATAAATTATCATTAACGGGATAATTAAACGTAGTTTCAAACTCATATTGAGTACCGCCATCTCCATAACCAGAAGCAAGAAACTCTTCTCCATCAGTAACATCAAAAGGAACGAGAAAAGATAAAGTCAATAACGCACCTTCCTTGACCAGATCTGGAAAAGCTACCCCAACTTGAAAAGCTTGAGCATTTACCTCGCCATTTTCTAGCCCAGGAGTTGTCGGTCTAATACTAGTACTACCATAGTTGTAACGTCCAAAAACACCCAGCCAATCTAAAATTGTCCAGTCAAAATTGATGGCAAAAGTATCAGAAGGGGCATCTCCTATTGTTCCGCCAAAACCGTCATCAGCTACCCCATAAATTGGTTCACCCGTAGCACCACCAACACCAAACCCAGTCAGGGTGCCATCGACATCGAAAATTGGCTGATTGTTATCGACGGTTGCTCGCGTATACATTAAACGGACGTTGGCTGTTTCGGCGATCGCCAAATCTATTTCAGCAGTCAGAGTCTGAGTCGCACTAAACAAGCCCTGGTTAGGATCGGAAGAGGTATTAAAAAACGTAGAAGGTAAAAATTCGGTGTTTTCGCCTAAATAACCCAGTTTAAAAGTTAATAGGTCATTGAAATCGTAAGTTATTACTGCTCCCGAACCTCGGTCGATCGCATTGACCAACGTACCACCGCTAGAGTTATAGCCACCCGCTCCAGTTAAATAGAAAGTATAAGCATTATTATCGAAATAGCGATACCAGTTAATTCGAGGTCCAACCACTACCCGTAGTTTTTCGCCCAGGGGAAAATCATAAAAAAGTTCACGAACCTCAACGCTACCTGTTCCTGATGCCGTTCCTGTTTGGTCGGTGAAAGGAGTACCGAAGGTGTTATATAGTCCTGCGGAAGCAAAGGTATTGGCTGGGGAGTCGCCGTTACCCGCTACTAGTTGGGTAACGAGGGTATCTTCGCCAGTAAATGAAGAGTTAAAGTTCAGCAAAGTATAGTAGCTCAAGGTGATTTCAGGATCGTCCTCGACGGTATTAACAATGGGATTATTATTGGCATCTCTACCAGCACGACGAAGACTTAAAGCAGGAGCATTTAAATCGTTGGTTTCTACTAAAACATCATCACTAGCAGTTGCCCCTGTTAAATTAAGAAATAAATTTCCTGTCAGTTTAGTAGTTGCGGAGAAACTACTATCTTCTAGGACAGCAACCTGACTTTCTAGGGCATCTACTCTACCGCCAATAGTTGCTAATTCTGCCTCAAAATTTTGGCTGAGGCGTTCGATAGTTGCTAAGTCTGCCCGATCGACATTGTCAGAAGAGGCAATTAATCTTTCAATTTGACTGAGACAGGAATTTAAACCCGCAGCAAATTCGTAACGAGTAAGAGGTTGATTACCGCGATAGGTCTGATTTGGAAATCCTGTAATGCAACCATAGCGGTCTACCAAAGATCGCAATGCTTCATACGCCCAGTCTGTAGGGGCAACATCTGTTAGTTGATTAACATTATTGATTTGCGACATCCCATTAGGATTGTCTAGGTTGTCTAATGCTTTGGGTACAAAAACTTCTTCTGAAGCAGAAGCTTGAATTGCCGTTGTCGATAATAAAGTTAAAGGTAATAGTAAGTGAATTGAATTACTAATTAAATTAAATTTATGATCAAAATTTAGACACCATTGTCTGGTTTTTGGAACGCTCATTATGACTCTCACACCTAGTAATAATAAGCAAAACTATCATTATTAGCTTGGTACAAAAGTGTTTATGTATACAGTATACTCACGATATTTAGGTATTTAGCAATATTGACTATTTGCGCCAGACTATCTTGCTCAATTAAGATTTTCTACGAGTAACTCAAGCCAAAACTGGGGCAATTTCTTTTTTTACTTAAATCTTAAATCAATTAAGTAATTAATGTGATCGCTATTTAATTGGCTTTTTTAATTAAGTTGCCTATTTCTACGAAGGTTAATTTACTTTGTTCTACCTTCTACCTCATTATCTAGATTGGTGTAACCTAGACATAGGAATACTGCTTGACAAAACTTAAATCAGTCAAGCAGGATAATGTGAATTGTGAATTGTGAATTGTGAATTGTGAATTGGAGCGAAGCGATGATCACGGTTTGATGACTACTTTTATTGTTTATTTTGCTTGATTATTGCTTTCTTGTATAATCAGGGTTAAAGCATTTTTGTAAGAGAAGAAAAATGAAAGACGATAGTTCTCATACGGGAGAAAATAGATTCTTAACTGGTTATGAGCCTGATGATTGTCTAACTAATAATAAAAATCAAGAAGTTTCTTTAACATCCGATATTTTTAATTTAGATGATGCTTCCAACGAAGATTTTATTTCTGTATTTAACCTAGAAATCGCAGAAGCTACAGCTGACAATCTGACTCGAAGCTATACAGAGATTAATCAAAATTTTTTGTCTGACGAAAAATCTGTAGACATTGCAACCAACAAAGAGCTTGGTGGAAGCTATACAGATACAGTAGGAGTTTCTAGTGTGAATAATAATCTTGCTGCTGGCTATGATAATCAAGTTATTCTGACTACGAGCCTGCCTAAATCTGAAACTACAAACGTTTGGGGAACTCCTGTTGCTGATTCTAATTACTGGCGACTACAAAACGGTTCAACAACTTGTGCGCTCATTGCTGAAATTAGCATTTATGAGTCAATTACTGGTAAATACATTTCTGAATCTACTATTGCTACATATGCAGAAGCTCAGGGATGGTTCGATCCATTAACAGGCACATCACTAAACTACGTTGGTAGTGTCTTGAATGCTTATGGCATTGAAACCAATCAATATTCGGATAATAATTATGATGGCGATGATTATGATGTCAATCTAGACAATATTGTTGCTGCCCTGAATAATGGCGACAAAGTAATTGCTGCACTAGATGGTAATGAAATTTGGAAGCCTAGCTACAATACATTAACTGGACGTCCCTACGAGCAAACAGATCCTGGAGAGGTGGCGCACCAAGATTACAATCATGCGGTGTGGGTTACGGGAATTGAACAATACTCTGATAACACCTGGAATATCATTCTTAACGATAGTGGGACAGACTTTGGACAGGCAGAGGCTGTAAATTACTGGGATTTTATGAACGCTTGGGACGATTCTGATAACTTCTTGACTATTGTTGATGCTGGATAAGTCCTGATTAACTTTGCGACTTTTGAGATTGCTTTTAATATTTAGAATTAATTTTTATTTAGTAACTAAATTAACTGCAATTTGATGGCTTTTTTCGAGCAAACTTTCTGTTTCTATAGTACTTAATCTAGCTCGATCGACTATTTTTTTCCCATTAATAAAACTGTAGTCAACATAATCGGTTTGACAATAAATTAATGCAGCCACAGGATCTTGTTGTGTACCGACAAAACCTGGTTTATCTAAATTAATCGCAATGAAATCTGCTGCCATACCTGGTGCGAGGTGACCAATATCATCTCGCCCTAAAACTTTAGCACCGCCTCTAGTAGCAATTTCTAAAGCATCACGGGCAGTCATCGCCGAAGCGTTTTCATCCCTAACACGGGCAAGAAGAAAAGCTTGGCGGGCTTCGTGAAGTAAATTGGTGGCATCATTGGAAGCTGCGCCATCTACTCCCAAGCCGACAGGAACATTGGCATTGAGCATTTTGCGGATTGGCGCAATACCGCTGGCTAAGCGCATATTACTACAGGGACAGTGCGCCACCCCAGTACCAGTTTGACCGAATTTAGCAATTGAGCGATCGCTCAACTTAACACAATGAGCGTGCCAAACATCATTTCCCAGCCAACCAACCGACTCTGCATAGTCCCCAGGAATCAGATTAAACTTAGATAGGCTATAGTCTACATCTCCCTGAGTTTCTGCTAGATGGGTATGCAGCCTTACCCCCGCATAACTTCGCGCCATCGCTGCCGATTCTCGCATTAAGTCTTGAGAGACGGAAAAAGGCGAACAAGGTGCCAGAACTATCCTCAGCATCGAGTAGGGATCATTATTATGATATTGCTCGATTAATCTTTGAGAATCTTTTAGAATATTTGCTTCTTTTTCGACCAAAGAATCTGGAGGTAAACCGCCATTACTTTTCCCGACGCTCATACTGCCCCGACTGGCATGGAAACGCAAACCAACCTCCCCTACTGCGCGAATTTGCTCATCAAGGGTGCAATCATTAGGAAATAAATAATGATGGTCGCTAGCGGTAGTACAGCCAGATAAAATCAACTCTGCTGCTGCCAATTGGGAACTATAGTACATTCCTTCTGCTGTTAAATTAGACCACAAAGGATAATGCGCCGTCAGCCATTGAAATAAATCGCCATTTTGTCCGGCGGGAGTTACGCGAGTTAGGTTTTGGAAGAAATGATGATGGGTATTAACTAGCCCTGGTAAAACTAGATGTCTGTCTTGTAAATTTAAGACTTCATCAGCGGTATCGGGTAATTCCTCTGTTGTCCCTACTTGCTCGATCGCATTATCTTTAATCAACAGCGCACCATGCCGAATCTCGCGCCGTTGCTCGTCCATTGTTACTAAAGTATGGATGTTTTTTATTAGTAGAGTTGTCATTTTGAAAGGGTGAAAGATGAATAAAAACAGGTTAGCAATATTTTTGCTTATATGTCTTTCTGTCGGCTGCAAATAAAATTACATTGTCTAGAATTACAATAAGAGATTGCGATCGCCATAATTAAATGACGTTATATCCAAAACTAATTCGATTATTTTTTACATTCAAACAGATGTAGAAGTCGAACAAAACAATTTTGCTGTCATTTCAGCACGAGAAGCAACTCTTAACTTGCGAAATATTCGTTTTAAAGCTTGCTTGACTGAATTTTCCGTAATCCAAAGACTTTTACCAATTTCGGCATTAGTTAATCCTTGGGCGACTAATTCGGCAATTTGTAGTTCACGGGGAGTTATCAGATTGAGACTAGGTGAGTTAAATTCTTTTGGCTGTGATTGTATCTTAGCTAATCGAGTTGATATATGCAGACACAAAGCACCGAGATGGGCAATTTCTTGACTGTTGAAAGGATGAGAATTGCGAGCGCGCGTTAAAGCCAAACCACCCACTAAACTACCATCATCGACAATAGGACCTGCCATTACGTGACCGTGATCGAAACGAGGGCAAATAGTTCTCCACTTTTCTGCTGATAATAATACTTCTTCATGTACTGGTGCGTGATGTTGAACTACATAGCGCAAAACGGGATTATGGTCTATGGATACAGCTAATTGAAATAACTTGGACTTGTTAACAACTTGAGGAAGGCGATCCCAGATAAATAGTCGATAGCGTTTGGCGGCAAAATATAAGCCAATTCTACTCATAACGGTTTGCTGAAGTTGTGGTTCGTTTTCAGTTTCCGCGATCGCCTGAAATAAGGATAAAAGTGAATCCGTCATTATTATTTACTCACCAAGTGTACCCGTTCGGAGACTATTTAAAGTCCAAGCCGATTTTTATCATAACGATAGTTGAATTAAGTTGAATTAATAGGTGAAATATCAGGTTTGATTACGCACATCCCGAAACGCTGGTAAATACTGGCTGGTTATCAGAACATCTAGACTATCCTAATGTTTGTATTGTTGAAATAAGTAAAAAATAAATCTAGCCGATCGATACTTGATTAGCAGTAAGTTGAAGCTGAGGAAAAAGGATTGTCGCGATTTAAGTATTCTTCTAGAGTTAATCGTGTTGTAGCGATGCTCATAAGATTGGAGAAATATACTGATTAAGATTTTATCAATTACAGTGACTTTATTCAGTTTATTAGGAGCGAATTCAATCGTTTTGTCATTGTCACAACCTTATTTCAGTCGGAAAACTCTTTGAGTAAAATCATTGCTTCTTGTGCGCGTGAAACAGGTACAAATAAATGATCATGATGATAGGCGGAAACAGGATTAACGCCGATCTTGTGTTCAGCTAATTTAGCTGTAATTGCAGCGAGAAAACTAACTGCTTCCAGGCTAGAGTGTACAGAAAGAGTAATCATCGAAAAGACTGATGTGTAAGACAAATTGACTGCATCAGCCTGTTCTCGTTCAATAATTAGCGTTATTCCCTCACTTTCTTGGAATTGACCAATAGGCTGGAGGTGAAAATAGCGATTATCGCGATCGCTAAGACTGCAAAAGACATATTTCCCCTGGCATAAAACTGGCTGCATAGATTGCAGTAATTTATTGAGACTGGTTTCTCCTGACTTAAAGCGATCGCCGTTTGCATCCCAATGGCGATTGCCTTAAAGAATACCGCTTCGCATAAAGGCATCGCTTTTTTGAATTTTATTTCCTTTATCTCAAAAATGTTCCATGAATGTATTGCAATACATTTTAAAGTCATGTAAGATTGAATTTCAAATAAAATAAATGCAAATCATGATTAGAAGTAAGCAGTTTATTGGTTGGATGTTAGCAGGGCTGATCGCTAGTGGTGCGATCGCCAGTTGTTCTACTTCTCAAGGTGATGCTAGTGATAGTAGCGAAGCACAAGCCCAGCAACCAGAAGAAGCCAAGCTGACTTTAGTTTCTTATGCGGTTACTCAAAGTGCTTATGAAAAAATTATTCCCAAGTTTACTCAACAGTGGAAAGAGCAAACTGGACAAGATGTAGTCATAGAGCAGAGTTATGGCGGTTCTGGTTCTCAAACTCGTGCTGTGATTGATGGTTTAGAAGCAGATGTCGTAGCGCTGGCATTAGCTTTAGATACCCAACAAATTGAAGAAGCGGGATTAATCGAACCCAATTGGGAGCAAGAATTACCCAACGAAGCGATCGTGCATAAATCCGTAGCAGCTCTAGTCAAACGCGACGAGAGTGTTAAAGTAGCTAAATGGTCTGATTTAACTAATCCAGATATCGAAGTAATTACCGCCAATCCTAAAACTTCAGGTGGTGCGAGATGGAATTATTTAGCTCTTTGGGGTTCGGAAACTCAAGCAGGAAAAAGCCCGCAACAAGCACAAGCCTATACCGAAAAAGTATTTGCCAACGTTCCTATATTACCCAAAGATGCCCGCGAATCGAGTGATGTTTTTTATCAACAGGGACAGGGCGATGTCTTAATCAACTACGAAAACGAAGTTTTACTAGCCGGACAACAAGGGGAAGCTTTGCCTTATGTTATTCCTACCGACTACAACATTTCGATTGATAATCCAATAGCGATAGTCGATGCCAATGTTGATCGACATGGTACAAGAAAAGTCGCCCAAGCTTTTGCCGAATTTCTCTTTACTCCTGAAGCACAACGAGAATTTGCTCAAGCTGGTTTTCGTCCGATCGAGCCGGCTGTTAGTCAAGAATTTGCCCAACAATATCCTGAGATTAAAAACTTATTTACCATCAAAGATTTGGGCGGTTGGGATAAAGTTCAAGCGCAATTTTTTGACGATGGTGCAGTGTTCGACAAAATGATGAATAAAATTAACCAAAAATAACCAAAAATAATTTCCAGCGACGATTCGAGCGAGCAAAAATACTCAAGTGTAATTATGAACAACCATAACCTTAGTCTCGATTACTATCGCCACGATCGCAATTTTTTGACACTCAAATTGGCTCTTAAAACTCCCAAGCAAGATTTTTCCGACTCTATTCAGAATATAGCTAATGCTACGACAGTCTATTTAAATAGTGTTTACAAGTTGCCAGGAATCGGTACTGATAAATTTGACTGGTATTTTGTCGAAATTTCAGGAACATTTGAAGATTTAGTTTTGACAATTGTTTGCTGGCAAATACTTTTGCTCGAAAAACATTTGACAGTTTTATCACGATAGTTGCGTAAGTAAACCATTAATTTATGACTAGCCTTCAACCAAATCTGCGATCGACTCGCGACAACAAGCAAACCAACTCCAAGAAAATTTCGCTTCCTTGGGTAATGACCATCGGCTATTTAAGCTTAATTCTATTTTTGCCGCTGGCAGCTTTAATTACCAAGTCTCTCAGTCTTGGCATGGGGGAATTCTGGCAAACTGCCACCGATCCCGTTGCCCTGTCTGCATATGAAGTTACCTTTGTCACCGCTTTAGCTGCGGGGATAATCAACGGCGTTATGGGAACTTTGGTTGCCTGGATTTTAGTCCGCTATCAATTTCCTGGCAAAAAAATTGTCGATGGCGCGATCGATATTCCTTTTGCTTTACCTACTTCTGTAGCTGGTTTGGTTTTAGCAACTATCTATAGTAACAACGGTTGGATTGGACAATTTTTTGAACCTTTTGGCATCAAAATTGCTTTTACCAGGCTGGGGGTATTTGTAGCCATGCTGTTTATTTCTTTGCCTTTTATTGTCCGAACCTTGCAGCCAGTCTTACTTGAACTTGAACCAGAAATCGAACAGGCGGCTTGGTCTTTGGGTGCATCGGACTCTCAAACATTTTGGCGGGTTATTTTACCGCCACTAATTCCGCCAATTTTGACGGGGATGGCTTTAGGTTTTTCCAGGGCAGTAGGAGAATACGGTTCGGTGGTATTAATCGCATCGAGCATTCCTTTTAAAGATTTAATTGCTCCTGTTTTAGTATTTCAAAAATTAGAACAATATGACTATGCTGGCGCGACGGTAATTGGTACGGTACTGCTTTTGGTTTCTTTGATACTTTTGTTGCTCATCAATCTTTTACAACAGTGGAGTCGCCGTTATGCTCGCTAAACCAAAAATATCATCAATCTTATTGCCGATCGCCTTAATTTATTTAGCATTATTATTATTAATCCCAGCGATCGCCATTTTTTATGAAGCTTTTCATCAGGGCATTAATGTTTTCTTAACTTCAATTAATCAACGAGCTTTCTGGCAAGCTGCAATCTTAACTCTAATCGTTACGGCGATCGCCGTTCCCTTCAATACTATTTTTGGTCTTGGCGCTGCTTGGGTAATCGGTCGCAATCAGTTTCGCGGTCGCACTTTGTTACTCAGTATTATCGACCTCCCATTTTCAATTTCTCCTGTAGTGGCTGGTTTAACTATCGTCTTGCTGTATGGTAAAAATGGCTGGCTTGGTGGTTTACTGGCAAGTTTCAACATTAAAATTTTATTTGCTCTGCCAGGAATTGTCCTAGCGACTGCTTTTGTTACCCTGCCTTTTGTCGCCCGCGAAATTATTCCCATTTTAGAAGAAATTGGCGAAGAACAAGAAGTCGCTGCCCGCACTTTAGGCGCGAATGATTGGCAAGTTTTTTCCCGCGTTACCCTGCCTAATATTCGCTGGGGTTTACTTTATGGCGTTTTGCTAACCAACGCTAGAGCAATGGGCGAATTTGGCGCAGTAGCAGTAGTATCTGGCAGTATTTTAGGTCAAACAGCTACTTTACCGATTTTTGTCGAACAGGCTTATAAGAACTATCAAGCTGAAGCTGCTTTTGGTGCAGCAGCGATTTTAGCTTCATTGGGCGTATTGACGCTAATTTTTAAAGAAATTCTCGAAAAAAGAACCCATCATTAAAAAGCTAATAGCGAATAGCTACAAATAGTCTGACTATCAATTTTATACCTTAAATCAACAACGTCTTATGAGTATCACAATTAGTCAAGTATCCAAAAAATTCGGTGACTTTCAAGCTTTAAACAACATTGATTTAAACGTCGAACCTGGAACTTTAGTCGCTTTACTCGGTCCTTCTGGTTCAGGCAAATCAACTTTACTTCGCACGATCGCTGGTTTAGAAACTCCCGATCGAGGTAAAGTTCATATTAATGCGCGCGATACTACCAATCTTGATATTAGAAAGCGCAATATTGGTTTTGTTTTCCAACACTATGCTTTATTTAAACATTTGACCGTTAGACAAAATATTTCTTTTGGTTTGGATATACGTAAAAAATCACGTAAAGTTATCAAACAAAGAGTCGATGAACTATTAGAATTAATTCAGCTTCAAGGTTTTGGCGATCGCTATCCCAGCCAGCTTTCTGGCGGACAAAGACAGCGAGTTGCCCTAGCCCGTGCGTTAGCAGTACAGCCAGAAGTTTTGCTTTTAGACGAACCCTTTGGGGCATTAGATGCTAAAGTCAGACAAGAATTACGCAACTGGTTGCGCCGTCTTCATGATGAGGTACATCTTACCAGCATTTTTGTCACCCACGATCGCGAAGAAGCAATGGCTGTAGCTGATAAAATTGTGGTAATGAATCAAGGTAGAATCGAGCAAATTGGCACGCCAGCAGAAGTCTACGAGCAGCCAATTAATCCTTTTGTCATGAGCTTTGTCGGCGAAGTTAATACACTTTCTCATACTAGCCCGATTTTAAATAGCGTTTATCAATCTAATTCGTCCTTACGCTTTTTCATTCGTCCTCACGATTTTGAAGTCTGGGAAACTGCACAAAAAAATAGTGTTCCCGCAATAGTCCAGCGAATTGTTCATTTAGGCTGGGAAATTCAATTAGAATTAATCCTACCCGATAGCTCTCTAGTTACGGCTCATTTAAATCGAGAAAAATTTGCTCGACTCAATTTAGAAGTAGAACAAAAAGTCTATCTTGAACCTCGTGAGGTAAAATCTTTTGAGCAATATGAACAAAATTTTTCCACCCCCCAACCAGTAACTGTCAATTAGTGAAGTGATTTGTAATTTAACTTTAGTTTTTGAGATTATGAGTGAAATCTAGCAAACCGTGAAGAGCAAAGCAGAACCAAATCAAGTAAATTTAGCTCAATCAAAACGGAGAAATGCTTCTCGTGTTAGAGATCATCTAGCAAACGAGCGTACTTATCTAGCCTGGATGCGCACGGCAATCTCTTTAATGGGTTTTGGTGTTGTCATAGTACGTCTGCGCTTTTTTAGACCGCCTATAACCACTACCCCTGGTAATGGCTGGAAGTTAGGATTAATCTTTTCTTTGGTAGGATTGATGACAGTACTGCTTTCAACTTATCATTACTTTGCTGTACGCCACGACATAGATGAAGATATATACGAACCAGCCGATCGCTGGGTGTTAATTTTTAGCTTGACCATAGCACTTCTGGGCGCAGGCATTATTTATTATGTCTTTACCTTGCCTCTCAATCCAAGTAATACACTTATTTTTGAATAGAAAATTTGCCGAATTTTAAAGCTCACTTCGCCACAATAGCGATTACCTGCGCATGATTAGCCCTAAAGGATTAGCTCCTACGTCGCGTCCTTCGCGTCCTACCCGAATGGGTATACCCGTAGCGATTGCATCTGCGGTAGTTTTATTGAATATTACAAATAAAACAAGACTCAGACTGATTGATAACCTCTACCGCTTTTTGCCATTGTGCTTTATCGTCTCTGGTTAAATATCGCACGACAACATTTGTATCAAGTCCTATCACTAGCCCCCTCAATAATTGCTTGTTCCATATCTTCTAGAGAGGCAGGTGGCATTCCCTCTCGGTGTAGAATTCCCGACAAATTTTTAGCAGCAACATTTAAGGGTATGACTTTGACATCTCTTGTATCAATAACAAAATCTATTTTGCTACCAGTATCTAAATGCAAATAATCCCTCATTTGCTTAGAAATGGTTACTTGTCTCCTCGTCAAACGAGCTTGAACCATCATGGTTATTTCTTACTAGAATTCCTTACTTAATCGTAAAATCTTTAGGCTATTTTTAGTTGGCGATCGCAAATCACAATTTGGCTAAAGCTTGAGAAACAGTAAACAAGGAAAAGTTAGCTTAAATTACCTGAGAATATTTTATTGATTAAGGCGATCGCTCTTTTATACTTAAACTTTGTTCCATAATTTTTAACGCGATCGACAAATTGGCTTGCGTCCATAAAAGCGGTGTGGCATCGTTAGGAACATACTTATCTTGTGTTAAATAATACAGTTCAGGACATTTAAACCCGCCTAGTTTAATGTCTGTTGCGGTTAATTGCCCTAAGGAACGATTTAAGTAAAAAGTTTGTTGCTCCAAATCTTCTGTTTGCTGCGTTTTTTGCCATTTAATGCCATATATAGCCGAAATAATCGGGTCAAACAAACACCATTGAGCTTCTTCTCCCTGTTTCAGCTCTCTTCCTTGTTCTTGTAGCCATTGTTCTCGTTCTGTAGAGATACTGGTACGGATATTTTCGGGAAGATCTGTGTAATTGCGACACCAAAAAGAATCATTGAGATAGCGAGAAATACCATACTCGCCCTGTAAATTTTTAATGACATCTTCAATAAGGCGATCGCTTGTGGCATCGTCTAAAACATTCAAAGGATAAATTAAAAACAGTAACGCAGCATCATAACGTCTTGATTTTTCAGGCTGGATCGACTCAGAAGGCAAAATTGTTTTTAGTGCATCTATTCCCTTTTCGCTTAAATCATTTAATAGTTCGATAGCGATTGTTCGATCTTGATACCGACAGCGATCGCGTATCGCTGGATATTCTCTAACTAACTGGCTAAAACGTTGCAGACTTGCCACTACAACCCCAATACTAGAAGCAGCAATCTTGCGATCTTCTTCCCAATGACCACTATCTTCGTCTTGCCAATAGGCGATCGCCTCAAAGTATAAAGGAAACAGGCTCAAAATTTCTAGTTCTTCTGGACTTGGTTGTAAAATTTTATCGGTAATTAACTGACAGTAAAACCAGAGAAAATAACCCAAAGCATCATTTTGAGCGTGTTGCCAATTTTGGTCTATTTCCGTCAAATCTGCGCCGTTAAATCGAATATGAGGACGCTGCATGACATTATCTCGATCTACCTCGCCATCAATAATCTTTTTAAAGCGGTGTTGGTGCTGCTTAAAATACTGCATCAAACAGCGAACACATTTGACCGCCAGCTCAATTTCTCCTGAAAGGTAATGAGCATAAGCAACATAAATATTATCTCGTACCCATACCGCAGCATATCCAGTATATTCGTTAGAGTTTGAAACGATCGCAGCAGGAAATAAACCGTTATCTAAACTAGGAAATTCTAACGTTTCTTGATGCCGCAAGAGCGAAATTAAATTTTGTAGATCTGGTAATTTGTAGTCCGTCTTAATTAACCGAGCAACTTCACGGTTATGTATACAAGGCATAATTTAGAGTTTCAGCAAAATGAACACCAGCCCTAACATTTTACGCTAGGCTACGGTTAATCCCAAAATATCGCTCGCGCGATCACCGCTTTTAGCTTTTGAGTAGTTTTATGTTTTCAGTAGATAAGTAAAATAAAAATTACGGCATGACAATTCAGCAATGCCATAATTTTTAGCTTATGACAAAATTTTATTTTTGTTTTAAAGGTTGCAGTATATCTTTGGGGATAACTCCATGAATACCCTTGACTATATCTACAACTTGGGAAACCTCGTAATCAATTGCAGCACTACCAAACAACAAAGCGTCTTGCTTAGTCAAACCATATTCATCTTCCACAATTTGTAGGGAGTTGCGTACGGCTTTTTTCATCGCCTCATCTAAATCTTCATCTAGTCCGATTGCTAGCCAGGCTTCGGGAGTTTCGGCCATTGGGGAGTCTAGCTGCTTGTTTTTGTGGACAATTAATTCAAAAGTAGGAGTTAGAGAACATTCAATTGCTGTTAAAGCAACTTCCCCATTCCCTTGAGCGCAATGAGGATCGCCAGTATAAAATAATGCGCCAGGAACTTGCACTGGTAAGTATAAACTAGAACCCGCAGTTAAGTGTTTGATGTCTATATTACCACCATAGTTACCAGGCGGAACTGAGTTTAAGGCTTCTTTGGGATCGGCAGGTGCTACTCCCATGATGCCCATAAATGGTTTAAGAGGAAGATTGATATTTGGTCTTTGATTGGCAGGACGAAAAATTCCTATTCCTTGCTCAATATCAAAAGGAATAACTTTGGTATATATATCTGCATTGTTGAGGGGATATTCTTCAGGTAAAGCTCCTTTTGAATGACGATTTGAAATCACTCCATAGGGGACACGATAGTCAATGCTTACAGTTTTAATTTCTAGGACATCTCCTGGTTCAGCACCTTGAATATAAATTGGTCCAGTGATTACATGAGGTCCTTTTCCAGTTCTTTCAATTTGTTCTTTGACTGCAAGCTGATCTGGTAAAATGTCCGCTTTGTTAATTCCTGCTCTGGTAAAAAACTCTACAGTATCGCCCTGGTCAGGTAAGATACCTTCGTGAGATATAGTTTCAATAGTAACAACATCTCCAGATTTGACTTGTAAAATTGGTTTGTCCTCAGAGATAAACAATTCTCCCCAAATTACATTCTCTGGCGTGGATTTAACCAAGTAATCGATCGCTGCTTCATTTTCGGTTGATTGAGAAGTTGATTGAGAATTAGCAGCTAATATGATAGTTGATGAAGCAAATACAGCTAAAATAGTTATGAACAATAATTGTCGAGCATAAAAAGATAATTTACTACTTTTCATCTAAATTTAAGCCTTTACTTGGATAAACATAGGCTTAGTTTGCAAGATAATTGCGATCGCATTTGTTATTGATGTTACTTAAATTACAAAATGTTCCCGCCAACTTGATTATTACTCTTCAATTATGGTTTCTAGCCGCAAACGGGCAATTTTACTAATTTGGGCTAAAGCCTCTTGTTTTTCTGGTTCTAGGCTATTTTTTAAACGAGTTTCAAACGCGGTCAACACACTTTCTTTGCTATGATTTTTGACCGCAATAATAAAGGGAAAGCCAAACTTATCTTTATAAGCCTGATTGAGAGCTTGAAAACGCTGATATTCTGACTTAGATAGGCGATCTAAACCAACTCCTGCTTGTTCTTGTACCGAAGCCTCTGGCATCTTAGTTTTGCTACCCAAATCGGGATGAGCTTTAATTAAGGCTACCTGTTTAGCTTCACTCATCTTGTTGACTACGGTAAGCATAGCCTGATATAAAGCTTCCAAATTGTCAAAAGGTCTGTTTTGCCAAGCCTGCTCCGCAATTTCGGGTGTTTCTTCCCAAATCTCACCTAAAATAGCAGTAAACTCCTCCTGAGACAGATTATTTAATTTTGCGATCGCATATTGCTTCTCTTTCATCCTTTATTTCTTATTCTTTGCTCAACTTCCTCGATAGGTACTGTAAGACCAAGGCGAAACTAGTAGAGGTACATGATAGTGAAGTTGGATATCACTAATGCCAAAACGAATCGGAATCTGGTCTAAAAAAAGCGGATCGGGATAGTTTCCATAGCGAGCAAAATAATTACCTACGGAAAAGATTAGTTCATATATTCCCGCTTGCAAGTCTTCTGCTAATAGAGGTTCATCAGTACGTCCGTCATGATTAGTTTTGACGGTTTTTAATAAAGTTTTAGAATCTACGTTGAGATCGAGTTGCCAAAGAGCGATCGCAATTCCTTCAGCAGGACAACCATTTGCCGTATTCAAAACGTGAGTCGTCAATTTACCTGACATAAAATTTTGTGGTTAAATTATCATTCTCGTCGGGACTATTTGCGAACAGCCCTGATATTAATGTAACGGACCTCCTAAAATAATTTTAGCGATCGCGCCTGTCACATCTTGAGCATTTTCTTGTTTTAATTGTTCGTACCACTGCCGAGTCAAATCTGGTTCTTTGTTATAAATAGTATCGGTGCGCTTGCGGGCTTTTAAAACTAGCTGTGCTACCCTATCTTTACGTTCTGCTTCGTAACGTTTGAGGGCATCTTCAACGCTAATATTGGTTGTGATTAAATAGCGACACAATACTTCTGCATCTTCCATCGCCTGACAACCTCCCTGTCCCAAAGTGGGAGTCGTAGCATGAGCCGAATCTCCTACTAGGGCAATTCTACCTTCAACTAAATTAGGCAAAGGATCGATATCACCTATTTCCAAACGGTTAACCTGTTCTGGGTCTAACTTTTCAATTAAATTTTGCACTGGTTGCGCCCACCCAGCAAAAATTTCTTTTAATTCGGCGCGGATATTTTCTGGAGCTGTTTTTGTTCCTTGTGGTTTAGGACAGCCCATAAAGAAGTAGAAACGATTACCCCCTACAGGCATCATCGAAGCTCGTTTACCGTCGCCAACATAAATTACCCAGACATCACTTTCAGCTAAATCTGGACTAGCCTCTACCAAACCATTCCAATTAACGTAACCAGCATAACGCGGTTCAATTTTACCTCCGTTGAGATAGCTACGGACTACTGAATGTACGCCATCTGCACCAATAACTACGTCTCCTGTAGCAGTACTACCATCTTCAAAGATGGCCGTAGCACTATCTGCATCTTGCTTAACTTCCACACAGCGCATTCCCATCTTCACGTCAGATTTGCCGAAGGCGTTGAGCATCATCTCCTGTAAGTCAGTACGCGACACGGGATAAGGTCGTTGTCCTACCTGTTCCATCAAAGGTATCAAGTTGACATCATTTAAAACCTCTCCTTGATTGTTACGATACTCCATGCGGTTCATTTGTCCGCCTATAGCAGCAACTTCTTTGCCCAGCCCTAATTTATTCAGAATTTTAATTCCATTCGACCACAAAGAAATACCTGCCCCCGCAGGACGCAATTTTCTGGTTTTTTCATAAATCTCTACTTCGTATCCCGCTTGGCGCATCGCAATACCTGCTGCTAAACCAGCCATTCCCGAACCGATAATAATCGCTTTTAAGTCGTACATATTTGACTGTAATTATTGAATAATAATCAGACTGCACTGATAAATATTAAATGAAACTACTCTCTACCTGGCAAAACCATATTGAGAATTAAAGCGGTAAGCCCGCCTGAAGAAATACCAGAAGAAAAAATACTTTTAATTAGTTCAGGTGAAGCGTCAAGAATCTCAGGCACAAAAGTAACTCCTAATCCCATGCTAAGAGCAACTGCCAAAATAATTGAATTACGTTTAGTTAAATTAACCATCGAGAGAATTTTGATTCCTGCTACTGCCACAGTTCCAAACATAATAATTGTCGCCCCGCCTAAAACTGGTTGAGGCAAAGCTTGAAAAACACCTGAAATAAGGGGAAAAAGACCGAGAATCAGGAAAATTACCGAAATAAAGTAGCCCACATAGCGACTGCCTACGCCTGTAAGTTGAATTACACCATTATTTTGACTAAAGGTAGTGTTGGGAAAAGTATTGAAAGCAGCAGCAATCATGGAATTAATCCCATCGCCCAAAATTCCTCCTTGAAGTCTGCGGAAATATATTGGACCTTCAATTGGTTCGCCAGAAATAGCCGAGGTTGCAGTTAAATCGCCAATAGACTCAATAGCAGTAATTACGTATAAAAAAGCAAAGGGAATAAACGCTCCAAAATCAAACTTCAAACCATATTTGAACGGTATGGGCAAAGTAAACAACGGTAGTTGCGATAGATTGCTAAAATCGACCAATCCCAGAGGAATCGAGACTAAATAACCCACTGCTAAACCGATGACAACCGATGACATCCGCAAAAAGTTACTGTTGAGACTATTAAGGGTAACAATTACCGCTAAAACCAAAAAAGCAACTCCTAAATAAGTCCAACTGCCAAAAGTATCGTTATTTTGGGCAGGTACACCTCCAGCCATTGAGGTAATTCCCACTTTAATTAAAGTTAAGCCTATCAAAGTTACTACTACACCCGTCACCAAAGGGGTAATGATCTTATTGGCTAGATGCAAAAAGCGGCTAATAACAATTTCAACTAAAGCCCCAAAAAAACATAAGCCAAAAATAAGACTTAGAGCATCTGTAGCACTACCACCAGCTTGTTTAGCTCCTAAACCAGCTGCAATAATTGGGGCTAAAAAAGCAAAACTTGTCCCCTGAACACTGAGTAAACCAGAACCTACGGGTCCGAATCTTTTGGCTTGAATAAAGGTGGCAATTCCTGAAACAATTAAGGATGTACTGAGAATAAAAGTTGTATCGGCTGGTGAAACTTCTAACGCCCCACAGATAATTAAACCTGGGGTAATGATGCCTACAAAACAGGCAAAGACGTGCTGTAAGGCGACAAAAATTGATTCGACAAACGGCGGACGCGCTTCTAAGCCATAAATTAAATCCGATTCAATTGAAGCAGGTGCTTCTGGTTTAATAGCTTTTTCTAAAGTTAATTCTTGATTTGTTGGTTTTACCATAATTCAATCAATTAATTTTTCATTTAGTTGTAGACAAGTAGGGGCGAACAACAATTTACCCCTACAGTTAGCCGAAGCGCAGAGTCATAAAAATAAAGCGGGCAATAAATATAGCTGCGAGAATCCAGGTAATTAGAGGAACATCGCCAGCCCTGCCTTTAAAGGTTTTTAATAGGGGATAGGTAATTAGGCCAATAGATAGCCCTGCGGCAATGGAAAAAGCAAAGGGAATAAAAAACAGCGTGAGAAATGCAGGTATGGCTTCGGTTAAATCATCCCAGCTAATACTGGTAATGCTTGCCATCATCAACACCCCAACAATAGTTAAAGCTGGAGTGGTAGCAAAAGCGGGTATGGCCTCAAAAATTGGCGTAAATATTAGGGAAATAAAGAATAGCCCCGCAACTACTACCGAAGTAAAGCCAGTACGTCCTCCCTCAGCTACTCCCGAAGCCGATTCCACAAAGGTAGTTACGCTAGATGTTCCCATAATTGCCCCTGTAGTAGTGGCGATCGCATCTGCGGTCAATGCCCGATTTGCTCTAGGTAATTCTCCATTCTCATCGATATATCCTGCCTGCATTCCTACCCCTGCAAGAGTGCCAATTGTGTCGAATAGATCGACAAACAGGAATACTAAAAGTACTGCGATAAAGTCAATCCAATTGCTGCCGTTGATTCCGCCTAGCCCAATAAATGCTGCCCCAAATAAGTTCGCGGGAAAAGCGGGAATGGAAGCAATTCCCTGGGGGGCGTTAGCGACACCAAATATCCAACCCAGGAGTGCAGTTCCAGCAATGCCCCACAACAACGCACCTTTGATACGTCGGATCATCAAGAAAGCCGTTAGGAAAATGCCAAATATGGCCATTAAACTTTGAGGTTGGGCCAAGCTGCCAAAGTCAGTTTTGGTAACTTCGTTAGCGACAATTAAGCCTGCGCCCCCCGTCTGTGTTGCCCCGCCTAAGCCGATATAGGCTAAAAATAAACCAATTCCTACCGTGGTTGCCGATTTAATTGAGCTAGGTACGGCAGTAATTAAATGACGACGAATATCGCTAATTGTTAGTAGGATAAAAATCAGTCCTTCAATAAATACAGAAGCCAAAGCGACGCGCCAGTCAATACCTAAACCCAACACCACCGAATAGGCAAAGAAAGCATTTATGCCCATCCCTGGAGCAAGGGCAAAAGGATATTTTGCCAACAAACCCATAATCAGTGTTCCGATTCCTGCTGATACTGCTGTGGCAACTACTAGTTCGGCAAATAAATCTTTTGGTTGATTGAGAAAAATAGCATCAGAAAGAATTAATGGATTGACTACCAAAATATAGGCCATCGTCATAAAGGTAGTAATCCCCGCTAGTATTTCTGTCCGAAAACTAGTTTGATACTGATCGAATTTAAAATAATTGGCGATCGCACCTTGCCAGCCTTGACGAGGCGGTTTGCCTCTGGGTCGATCGGTTTCTTTGGGATCGATTACATTCACTTGTGTAGATACTCCTTTCGGCGTCTCTTAAACCCCTGATGTCAACTCAATAGCATCAGTGAACAGTTCTTTTGCATACTGTATACAATTGCCCAGAGAAAAATTGTATCTTTGATTACTAGCTGAATATTGCGTCACAAAACTATAGGATTTTCTCAAGTTATTCTGCAAGATAGATTATTGACTAGCTAAATGATCGATTAATATTTTTGCGCCGATAAAAATTAACATTATCCCGCCAATTAGTTCTAATTTAAATTTACATAAATTACCCCATTTATGACCAAGATAAACACTAATTAAGGATAGCCAAAAAGTAATAATGCCGATAATTGCTGCTGCCAAGAAAATAGAAATTTTTAGGACTGATAAGCTCAAACCAACAGCTAAAGCATCAATGCTGGTTGCGATCGCCAGTCCTAATAAAGTGTAATTATCTAAGGGATTAAATTTAGCTTGCGTTTCTTCTTGTTGACAAGCTTGATAGATCATTTTGCCACCAATAGCAGTTAATAAAACAAAAGCAATCCAATGATCTACTTGAATAATTGACTCGCGAAAAGTTAAGCCAGTTAGCCAGCCAATCAAAGGCATTATTCCTTGAAAAATGCCAAATGCCAAAGCAATTTTGACAGCTTTATTGAATTTAATATGTTTAATAAATAAACCACTACTCAAAGAAACAGCACAAGCATCAGCAGCCAAACCTATTCCAATGAGATAAATATTCGCTAATTCCATTTTCCAAAATTTTTAAATTAGTTTTAGTTTAGCTGATATGTTAGTTTATTTATTATCATAATTAAATCATCTTGTATTCATTTTTTTATCATATTTAATGCTTATCAGATTAGTTATTAACTGTTAGTTAATAAAAACTGGCTCTACTTTCGCCTCATCAATATCACAGGCCGATCATTCATCATCTGGTGTTCTAGTTTTATATTGAGTTGGTCGATACTTGCATACTTTCTCCAGTTTTTTTTACAAAATTGTATATTTAATTACCTGTTGGTCTTTTGTCATAAAACTACAATTTTTTCTGAAGCTCAGATCAATTACATAATGACAAGGGAAATGAGAGGTAAAAATTCCGTCGATCCACCAGTCACAGTTGTTATCTCGCGACGAGTAAAACCTGGATGCGAAGCAGCATTTGAAAAATTCATCTCTGGTATTACTGCCACAGCCATGACTTTTGAAGGGCATTTAGGGACTAATGTTTTTCGCCCTAATAGTTCAGCAGACAATGAATATCAAATCATTTTTAAATTTGATCGTGCTAGCAACCTCCAGATCTGGGAAGAATCAGAGTGTCGCCGTCAGTGGTTAGCTCGCGCTGAAAGTTTGCGCTTAGAGCCAGCTAGAATTAGAGTGATTACGGGCTTAGAAACTTGGTTTACCTTACCTTCTCCTAAACTAATTTTGCCACCACCGCGCTATAAAATGGCAACAATTACTCTGTTTGCTCTGTTTCCTCTAATTCAACTGGCGAATCTAACGCTTGCGCCTTTATTAGAATTTTTTCCTTTACCTGTACTGCTGAAAAGTTTAATTATTACTGCCATACTCGTATTGCTGATGACTTATGTGGTGATGCCAAGAATGACCAAACTGTTTGCTCGATGGCTATATCCTAAAAAGCGGTTGATTCGTAAGCAATAATTTACATAATTGCTTTGCTACTTAAATGACAATTACGCTTATATTAAGCATTATTAAATATTAGTCTCTCTAAATAACTTGCTCGAGTTAACTGTCCTATACTTAGCTCTGGCCGATCGAATTAAGCAGAGGAAATGCTGCTCAAGTTTCATTGCCTCGCAAATAGGCACAGATGTAATAACACACCTAAATGCAAAGGAGGGTTTTCCAGTATGAGTTCTCAGTCTTTTGGACTCACGTCGTATACAGACGAGCGCATTCATTGCCGAGTGATTCAACTACTTGAGAATCGTGAGCGAGGTATGCTTCTAGATATTGGGGCTGGCACTGGTGCTTTGAGCAAAAAGTTGCAGGAGTTGGGGTTCTCAGTCAGTGCGTGCGACCTTCATTGCGACAACTTTATACCGAAGGAAATCCCATTCAAGGTGGCAAACCTCAATGATGCTTTGCCTTACGATAACGCAAGTTTTGATGTGGTTGTGGGAACAGAAATTATCGAACACTTGGAAAACCCTTGGCATTTAGTGCGTGAACTACACAGAGTAACGAAACCTGGCGGCACTATAGTGCTCAGCACACCCAACCTAGACAATTGGTATGTTAGGTTGATATTTTTTCTCACAGGAAAACTCTACAATTTCCTTAGTAGCTACGAAGCTATTGGTCATATTACACCAGTTTTTCTGTGGAATTTGCGTCGGATGTGTGAAGGAAAGTTTGACATCGAACAAGTCCTAACAACTGAAACCAAAATACCAGGATTGGGTCTATGGTTGCCGCTCAGAGGGTTCTTCTGGGGGCAGTGCTTTGTAGCGCAACTTCAGAGGGTACAGGAGACAGACGTTAAGCCCAGAACGTGGTACGGTAATACAGAAGAATGAGTTAGGTTTTTAGCTGAGAAAATTTGGGGGAAACATAAAGTTAACCTTGGATAAAGGTTTTAACAAAGCTAATAGCTAACGGCTAAGGGCTAATAGCTTACCGCAAAGTAGTTTAAGCGATCGCGACGGTTTTACAATTTTGAATCATGTTTCTCTAGTTTAATCGCCTTAATCAATGAAGAATTTGCAGTTACCCCAAAAAATCATGCTATTAGGTGCGGGAGAGTTGGGCAAAGAGTTTGTCATCGCTGCACAACGTTTGGGTAATTTTGTCGTGGCGATAGATCGTTACCCTAACGCACCAGCCATGCAGGTAGCCGACGCATCAGAAGTTATTTCCATGCTCAATGGTGATGATTTAGAGCGGGTTGTCAATAAATATCAGCCAGATTTTATCGTGCCAGAAATTGAGGCGATCCGTACGGAAAAGCTGGAGGAATTTGAACAAAGAGGTATTACGGTAATTCCTACCGCAGCAGCAACTAACTACACGATGAATCGCGATCGCATTCGTGAACTTGCTGCCCAAAAATTAGGTGTCCGTACTGCCAAATACGCTTACGCCAGCAGCCTCGAAGAATTAGCTCAAGCATCAGCAGAACTCGGCTTTCCTAATGTGGTTAAACCCGTGATGTCTTCTTCTGGCAAAGGACAGTCCATTGTTTATGCAGCTAACGAAGTAGCCGCAGCCTGGGAATATGCCATTGAAGGTGCCAGGGGAGACACTCAAAAAATTATTGTCGAAGAATTAATCGATTTTGAAATTGAAATTACTCTTTTGACCGTGAAACAATGGGATGCACCAACTATCTTTTGTCCTCCTATTGGTCATCGTCAGGAAAGAGGAGATTACCAAGAATCGTGGCAACCCGCGGATATATCCGTCGCCAAAATTCAACAGGCTGAAGCGATCGCTGCTAAAGTAACCGATGCTCTGGGTGGAGCAGGAATATTTGGCGTAGAATTCTTTATTACTCAAGATGAGGTAATATTTTCTGAACTGTCTCCTCGCCCCCACGATACGGGAATGGTTACGTTAATTTCGCAAAACTTAAATGAATTTGAACTGCATTTACGAGCAATTCTAGGTCTGCCCATTCCTAAAATAGACGTGTTTGCGCCATCTGCTAGTGCCGTAATTTTGGCAGAGAAACATTCAGCGCAAATTAGCTTTGCCAACGTGGCAAAAGCTTTAGAAACAGTAGATGTAGACTTAAAACTTTTTGGCAAGCCAGATTCTCGTCCCTATCGTCGTATGGGAGTAGCTTTAGCCAAAGCAGATACAATTGAATTAGCTAGAGAGAAAGCTTTCAAAGCAGCTAGTGCCATTTCCATTAACTCAGGGATCTGAACATTCTGATGAAAAATAATTGACTAGAATAAATATAACCAGCTATACATACAAGAGAATTGCAATGGACTTTATTACTAGTATTCTTAACACCATCGGTTCGGGTGCGACAGCATACATCCTGGCAAGCAGATTACGCGATCGGCAAACTCGTCCTAATACCCTCGCCGGCTTTCAAATGGCTGAATCTGGTGCAGTACCTTTTCTTACCAAATTAGCAGCCAGAGCATCAAGCGAAGGAGATACTTGGCTAGCAGAAAAATTAACTATCCACGCTGCTGACGAAAAGCGTCATGGTCAAATCTTTGCTCATGGACTAAAACAGTTAGGCAAACAGGTTAAAACTGCTGACGAGATGAAGCAACAGCAATCCAAAGAGCAAAAAAACTCTAGTCCTTTCTTTGGTAAATTTTATCGAGACTACGATCCCAAGTCACTAAAAGCCGAAAATATCGACTGGCTAGTATTTATGGCTAGTACTTATATTTTAGAGTTTGATGCCAGTAAAGATTTTGCTCGTATGGCAACAGCATTACCTGACGATGAACCCAAAAGCCGAAATTTGCAGCAGAGTATCCTTAGCGTGGCACAAGACGAAACCAGACACGCAGCCTATCTCTATGAAGCGATGCAAAGAAGATTACCAACTTTTGAAGTTGAGGCGCTGGTAGCCGAGTGGAGAAAGCGTAAAATAGATGCTATGTTTGCTATGGTTGCTGACATGATTGAAACTGGTGGAAGTTCTCGCTCTTTAGTCAAAGACGGTGCGCCAACAGAAATTGAATCAGAGCCTACACTGCAACTGGTAGAGGCATAAAAAATCTTCTGACAAACCCCTAAAGGATAGTCAAAATGAAAATTGGTAACAAAAAACTGCAACGTTCTTTTTATCGAATTTTAACTGCCATTGGGGGAACTACCGTCTTAATTGGCTTGATTCTGGCATTTGAGACGGTGTTTGGTGCTGAAAAAGACTGTAATCCTGCTGAGTCTTGGTTTTTTTGCCAGATTAGAGAGTCTGTCCTACTGAATGTCGTCGAAGGATTTAGTATTTTAGTCGCAGTTTGGTTGTTTTTTCTCGAAGCACCAGAGAGAGACAAACAGGCACATTACGAAGCTTGGAAAACTATAGATTCGGCTCATGGATTGAGAAATAGCTATGCAAGATTGCAGGCTCTACAAGACTTAAACAACGATCACATTCCTTTAAGAGGTTTTACTGCACCAGAAGCCGACTTACGAGGAATTAACCTTTCTGGGGCAGATCTCAGCCATGCTTATTTATCTGGCGCAGATCTAAGTAATGCTAACCTGAGCTACGCCAATTTAAGCCACGCTAACCTAGTAGAAACTAAATTAACCAACGCCAACCTAAGTAACAGCTTACTTACGGGAGCTAATCTAAGTCATACCGACTTGATTGAAGCTAATTTACAAGATGTAGATTTTGTAAGCGCCAATATTATCGGGGCAAATTTCGTCCGTTCCAACCTATCTCAAGCTTATTTTGGCGACGTTAACTTCAATGAGTGTTTGCTAGATGATGCTAATCTGCAAAAAACCAAGTTTTTTGGAGTGGAAAATCTGACTGTAGAACAGATCAAAACAGCAAAGAATTGGTCTGAAGGTATTTATGATGCCAAAATGCTGGCTAAATTGAATTGAGTTTAGCTGAGTCGAATAAGCGATCGCCATGCTATTAATAATGTGTTCCTGATTTACGGTGATGTATTGCCGTTACACTTTCAGAATTTAATACCTTACCCTGTTCGGCTACAGCATAAACTAACCAGTGATCGCCACATTCCATACGGTTAGCTACTTGACATTCTACGTAAGCTAAAGCATCGCTCAAAATGGGAGAGCCGTTACTCGCTTCTTCTGTCGCTACTCCTTTAAAGCGATCTTCTCCTGGGGCAAAGGGTTTAAGAAAATGCTTCATTAAGGGGATATGCTTCCCTTCTGGTAAGACATTTAACACAAAATTATTGCCTTTAAATAATAAAGATTCGATCGCTCTTTCTTTAGCAACAGCAACAGTTAAACCAGGAGGATTAAAGGTGGCTTGAGATACCCAAGAAGCTAACATCGCCCCAGAAACCTCATCTTTTTTGGTGGTGACAATACACATTGAACCTACCAGTCTACCGACAGCTTTAGCGGTGCGATCAACATCCGAATCAATTCCTTGAGCCTGCCTTACTTTAGTGCGATCGCGCTGGGCTTTTTTCAGGGCTTGAGCAAAATCTGTCCCCGCTTCCTCACAGGTTTTCAACACTGCATCAGTAGGAGTGAATTTAACCCGAATCGGTTCAAAACCAAACTTATAGCCAGCATTACGAAATTTATTTTCCAATAGATCTACTGCTTCGCCACTCCAGCCAAAAGAGCCAAATGCCCCCGCTAGCTGAGTTTTTGCTGCGTTTGCCAAGACAATACCCAAGGCTGACTGTATTTGAGTCGGGGCGTGTCCTCCTAAAGTCGGTGAACCCATAATAAACCCCGCAGATTTATCAATGGCAGTTTTGATTTCTTCAGGTTTAGCTGATTCTGCATTAATCGACTCGACAGCTACTCCAGCTTTAGTAATTCCTCTGGCGATCGCATTTGCAATAGTCGCGGTGTTACCATAGGCCGAAGCATAGATTAGCGCTACGCTAGATTCACGCTCATTTTGCTGTTTCGCCCAGATACGGTAATCGGCAGTTAATTCAATCAAGCTATACCGCACCAAAGAACCATGTCCTGTAGCGTACACGCGAGCTGGCTTATCAGCAAGTTTATCCAAGCTAGTAATAACTTGACGGGCGTGGGGGGCCATCAAACAGTCAAAATAATAACGACGATCTTCAAGATCGATTGTCCACCCTTCATCAAAAACGCGATCGCCACATACATGACAGCCAAATATTTTGTCGGTATATAAAACTTCTGTCTTGGTATCGTAAGTGCAGAGATGATCGGGATAGCGAGGATTAGGTGTAGGTATAAACTCTAAAACATGATCCTGACCGAGATTGAGCGTGTCTTCTCCTTTAATAATCTGAATATTTAATTGTTTATCTTCGAGAATTTTACGCAGAGATATAGCAGCAGGATTTGAACAAACAATAGTGATTTGAGGCGCTATTTCTAATAAAGCTTTGAGGGTAGTAGCGCGATTAGGATTAATATGACCTAAAATAACGTAATCAATTTTTTGGGGTTCAATTCTTGAGCGTAAGGCATCAAGAAAAATAGTCGTAAAAGATTCTCCTGGTGGGTCAAGTAAAGCAGTTTTGTCCCCTTCAATTAGATAAGAATTAGCGGTAGTTCCTTTTTGCAGAGCGTATTCAATCTCAAACTTGAGCCGATCCCAGGTACGCGATCGCAATACGCGAGTATTAGCAGCTACGGGAAATACCTGAACATCCTGGACTTTATTAGCAGGGGACATAAGTTTTTGTATCTTGTCTTGACTATGCTTAACTTTAAGTTTATCAAGTTAAATAGATTTATTTTTAGTGTTGACGAATTTAGGTATAACAGTCGCTCAAAAGCTCATAGTTCATAGCTAAAATAATTACTTCAAGACTTTAAGATCAACAACGCCTTACAATAATACATTTAGTTTTTGGGCGTATAATCAGACCTTCTCTTTCAAATTGATTTAAAGTTTTAGTTACCGTAATTCTAGTTGTCCCAACCACATCAGCTAGCTCTTGATGAGTTATTTTAAAGTCAATTAATTTTCCTTGTCTAATTTCTCGCCCAAATTTGCCAGCCATCCACTTTAAAAGCAACCATAGTCGTTTGGCTATTCTAGTACTGCGAAGAATATACATTAGCTGCTGTGTTTGTTTAGCATGGTACAGCAGGTTTCTAGATACTGTTTCCCATTCAGCTCGATATATAGCGATCGCTTCAACTTTACTCATACATTTAAGGGTATGAGGGACTACCTTAGACAAAGATTCCCCTACTAAGTCTTCTACCCCCCAAAATCCTAAAGTAATTGATGTGCCTTCCTCACTGACAGTATAGCTTTTGACTACACCATTAACAATTAACCATAGATGATTTGTTCTTTGAGGCAGCTCATCACCAGGATGAAACAATAAAGATTGTGGTTCGTTCAACAAGGTTTGCATTTGTTTTGATCACAACGCGGTTTAATTTTTGGTTAATACCAAGTAAACTAAGTATTTTATCTGATTTGTTATATAACTTCACTAAAAAACTGCACTCAAATTAATTCGGTGCAGTTAAAACTTATCGTTTGTTTATAGGGTTAAAATTGTAATGTTCCCAAAATCCGTAAACTATCAAGCTAAAGTTCGCTAATCCAGCAAACAAGGCATACCATCTCCCAGTTTTGCCATCTTTATCAGGAATTAGAGGAATAGCTGCTGAGGCTATTAGCGGTAAGACGATAATAGCTGTTAGCCAAAGAATTTGAATTTCCATTTTTCTTTAGGCATACATACTCAGTGATTATCTGCATATTGTATTAAGTTTTGTAAAAAAACCAATAATTTAGATCACAAATCAAAAAAGGTGTGCTCACTGACTTAATTTATCGATTATCTGTTTGATTAACAACTTGAGTATGATGCTGAGGCAAAAATCTGAGTGGTGTGTTTTACTAGAATGCATTGTTTTGATGCTATTCCATGACTCGCACCGATTGGATCATTCTCTGTTTGGCATATATTATTGGTTTAATATCGACTAATTTGGTGGCTTTTTCCACCTCTGGCTTTACCTTACAGCAATTGTGTATCCTAGCAGCAGGATTAATCGGGTTAGCCTTAATTAGCGCGATCGCCTTAGGAAAATCGTTCAAAAATAACATTTGGATAGGCGCAGCTATAGTTGCTATCTTGGCGATACTGTATTTTCAGTTACGCATTCCTCAGCCAAATAGTAATGATCTTAGCTATCAAATAGCCGCATCCGATAGTAAGTTAGTCACAGTGACAGGAAAAGTTTTAACTGAACCTAGATTGAACGATCGCGCCTGTCTTAAAGTTTGGCTACAGGCTACTGAAATTAACGACCGAGAACCAGTTTCTGGCAAGCTTTATCTTACTTTGCCTCTATTAAAGGGAACGGGGATCCATCCTGGACAACAGTTAAAAGTAAAGGGGATGCTCTATTTACCCCAAGCAGCTATTAATGCTGGTGGATTTGATTTCCAACAATATTTGGCTCGTCAGGGAATATTTGCCGGGATGCAGGGTATTGAAGCAACTTTCGATCCTCAAGCTGAACCCGTATGGGGTTGGTGGAAACTGCGTCAGCGTATCGTGCGAAGTCAATTGCGGGGGTTAGGAAGCCCAGTAGGACAGTTAGTTAGCTCTATGGTTTTGGGGCGAAAGGCTGTTGATCTACCTAATGATCTTCGCGATCGCTTTATTGAGGCTGGATTAGCTCATGTATTGGCTGCATCAGGCTTTCATGTATCTCTTTTACTGGGAATTATTTTAAAGCTGACCGAGCGCTTTGCTGCCAAACCTCGGTTAGTCGTGGGAATCAGCACTTTAGCTATCTATTTGGGCTTAACAGGTATTCAAGCTTCGGTGTTGCGGGCTTGTTTGATGGGGATTGCGGTATTATTCGCTTTGGCTAGGGATACGAAAATTAAGCCTTTGGGTTCGCTTTTGCTGGTAGCAACGATCATTTTGCTCTTTAATCCTTTATTAATTAGCGACCTTGGTTTTCAACTTAGTTTTTTAGCAACTTTGGGTTTAATCGTTACCTTACCAGGATTACAGACCAAATTAAATTGGCTTCCTCCTACTATTACTACTTTAGTTGCTGTCCCTTTAGCTGCTTCTGTTTGGGTATTGCCATTACTGTGTTATGAGTTTAATACCTTAGCTACCTATAGCCTTGTGGTTAATATTGTTTGTACACCATTAATTACGGTAATTAGTTTGGGAGGAATGATTAGCGCGATCGCGGCTTTGATTATTCCTGCGTTGGGTAGCGCGATCGCCTGGCTATTGCTTTATCCTACGCTGTTACTAATTGCCATTACTAAATTTTTTACTAATCTACCAGGAAGTGCTTGGGCGATCGGACAGATTTCTCTAGGCGTACTATTAACCATTTATGGATTACTAATCTTAGTCCGGTTAAACAACTGGTGGAGAAAACGCTGGTGGTTAGTATTGCTTTTCACAGTTAGTTTGATTGTTATACCAGTTATATATAATTACAATCAGCTTCAGGTGACGGTTTTAGCTGCGCGACAATCACAGATAGTTGTTATTCAGGATCGAGGACAAGTAATTTTAATTAATAGTGGTAAAGACAACGAGGCTAAATATACCGTCTTACCCTTTTTGGCACAACAGGGAATCAATCACATTGATTATGCGATCGCCCTTGATGACAGTTCAAATACAGCAACAGAATGGATTGAAATACATAAACGAGCAAAAATTAAATATTTTGTGGGTGCGATGGAGAAGATTCTTCCTTTATCGTTGAAAATAGAAACTTTTGGCAAACGTGAAATCATCAGCAAATCTAGCCGTTTATCAATAGATCGACCACTTGCCCTGATTAACTTACAAATTGCAGACCATACTTGGTTGCTCATCGGAAAAACCTCTGGAACTGACAACGAGCGCTTAAAACAAGAGATTAAACAATACATCGGACAACACAATCTTGAACTTCAACATCCAATCTTAATCTGGTCAGATAATATAGCATCGGCGTGGTTAGAATTATTGCAGCCTCGAATCGCGATCGCCTCGGCGAATCAAATAGATTTCAAGACTGGACAACAATTACGCCAAAAGCAGATTGAATTGCATAATACAGCCCAAGAGGGCGTAATTCGCTGGACTCCCCGTGATGGATTCGCTAGCAAAAAGAAAGAATTTTATTAAAACAACAATTTTTAATAAACTTATTCGCCATTTTTACTCAAATCTCAGTAAAATAAACCCTGTGGCTTAATGCTACCAGTGGAGAGGTGGCAGAGTGGTTGAATGCGGTAGTCTCGAAAACTATTTTAAGGTCAAACTTAACGGGGGTTCGAATCCCCCCCTCTCCGTAAAGACAAGGTTTGTAGTAAGTAGTAATGACACCAGAAGGGATACCAGCAACTATTGAGGGAATGCTTCGAGTTCCAAAAGAACTACAGCAAAGTCAAATCAAACAGTCAGAAGAAATACAACAATTAATGGGTTATTCAATTAGTCAAGCTGGAGATGTGCTAGACGTTCAAATGTCCTTGAAAGATATATATGCAAGATTGAGCAAATTAGAAGATAAAAACAAAGAAGATTAAATCCACAGCAAAAGCGCGGGCGCGAGCGCTTTTATCAAATGAATAAATAGGTCATTTTAATAATGTTGAACAGGTTATTAAAATGAAAATCGAAAATTTATTTTTAACAGTATTTATTTTATTTTTCTCAACAAAAAATGTTGTTGCAGGAGAACCAGAAATTAGAATTGATGAAAGCAGCAAGTATGTAAAAAGCAATTTGTATACGCAAAAACAAAATTATAAGACCTTAAATTATACATCTAGTTATTATTCTAATTTGGACTCTCAAAAAAATTGTGAAATATATAAAGCGATTACCCCCTAAACCTTTGCGCTCTATCTCATAAAAAAAATGGCTACAAACACCGAACAAGAATTAAAAGAAATACTATTACAAATTAAGTCTGATGTTAAAGACTTGAAGAAAGATGTATCTGAATTAAAAACTGAGGTAGCGGTTATTAAATCAAGACTTGATGGGCAACAAAAAGTTATTGATAAAATTCCTGACCTAGCTGAAAAAGTAGGTGAATTAAAGAACTGGCGACAAATCGCCATAATAATTATTACGGGTACTGCCAACACTGTATTTGGTTAGATTTTGAAAAGCGGAAGATTATGATCGCAGAAGGCGGGGCTTGCTTTTTAATATCGAAGCTATCGATGAACAACTAAATTTGTTAGGGTGAAGTGCCGAAAAAACCGCTAAGGCAAGAGAAAAAACCCCGATCTTTGTCATGAACACAATACTACCTACTTGGGCAAGAGATGAATTCTGGCAACGCTTCTACGGCATCAACAAGATTAAGTGGTCATCTGAAGACTGATTTTGAGCAGCAAAGGCAGGGAAGATAATAACTAACTGGTTATTTACTACTTACTATCTCAATCCTACACGAGTAGACTTACTACTAAACAACCTTATAACTTGTGACCTCGCTTTATTCCCACTCAATTGTTCCAGGGGGTTTAGAAGTAATGTCATAAACTACGCGATTGACTCCTTTAACCTCATTAACAATTCGGTTAGAAATAGTTTCTAACATATCGTAAGGTACTCTAGCCCAATCTGCGGTCATGCCATCTTCACTAGTAATAAAACGAAGAACTATCGGATAAGCATAAGTGCGCTTATCGCCCATCACACCGACGCTGCGAATTGGTAACAGTACCGCAAAAGCCTGCCAATAGTCGTGGTATACATCCTGTTTACTAATTTCATCGCGCACAATAAAGTCAGCATCCCGCAGAATATTTAACCTTTCGGCAGTTACATCTCCGACAATTCTTATCGCTAAACCAGGACCAGGAAAAGGATGGCGACGCACAATTTCTTCGGGTAGCCCGATGGCACGGGCAACATTACGTACCTCATCTTTGAACAGCTTACGTAGAGGTTCAACCAGTTTAAACCGTAAATCTTTTGGTAAGCCACCCACGTTATGATGACTTTTGATCTTGACCGCCACTCTTTCTCCCGTTTTAGGATCGACGTTGCTGTCTGCTGACTCAATCACGTCTGGGTACAGAGTCCCCTGCGCCAGATAGTCAAACGGTCCTAACTTTTTCGACTCTTCTTCAAAAACCTGAATAAATTCATGTCCAATGCGACGACGTTTGAGTTCGGGATCGTTGACTCCTTCTACTTGCCGCAAAAAGCGATCGCGCGCCATTACGTACTCTACAGGAATATGAAACTTATTTTTAAAAATCTCCACCAGTCTTTCTGGTTCACCTTTACGCATGAACCCCTGGTCAATAAACATACAGGTTAACTGGTCGCCAATAGCCCGATGTAGCAGAAAAGCTAAAGTAGAAGAATCTACCCCCCCAGAAAGAGCCAGTAAAACCCTTTTATCTCCTACTTTTGCTTTAATATCACGAATCGACTCTTCGACAAAAGCTTCTGTTGTCCAGGTAGGTTCGCATTCGCAGATATGATAGACAAAGTTGCGAATTAAGGCAATCCCGCCCTCAGAATGGACTACTTCTGGGTGAAACTGTACTCCAAATAGTTTCTTTTCTGGATTAGAAATTGCAGCGCAGGAGGTATTTTTAGTATAGGACAACACTGAAAATCCTTCAGGTAGATTGGTACAAGAATCACCATGGCTCATCCACATAGTTGACCCGTGTTCGACATTGGTCAATAAATCTGTCGGATCTTCGATAAATAGTTGTGCCTTACCGTATTCGCCTAGCTTGACCTTTTCAACTGTTCCTCCAAGCTGCTTTACCATAAGTTGCATTCCGTAGCATACGCCGAGGACTGGAATACCCAAATTCCAAATTTCGGGATCGCACTTAGGAGCGTGAGCGTCATATACCGAACTAGGACCACCAGAAAGAATAATTCCATGAGGATTAATTTCTCGTAGCTTTTCGGCCGAAGTCCTATAAGATAGTACTTCGGAATATACCTGAGTTTCTCGAATTCGACGAGCAATTAACTCAGAGTACTGAGAACCAAAATCGATAATGATAATCTTTTGACGGTTAGCGTTGTCAACCAGAGACTTAGGAGCCAAAGTGTCGCTACTTGGGGAGATTGATTCTGTCTGAATAGTCACTATACTCTAGAAAGTCTATGTAAATAATTATGTAACAAAGTGTGAAGATGTTGGGGCTTTTGATACCCACCTTGGATTTTGCGAGTTAAGATTTCTTGGGGATAAACTATGCGAAGCAAAAACGTTTTAAATATGCTAAATACCCTAGCATAATTCAGATAGTAAAAGAAGAGCATTTTCGCTTTTTTTGATTACCTTTCTACTACGATCAAATAATACTGACCCGACACAAAGTTTTTGCTCGGTATACTTATAAATATAGTCTTGACATTTTGAGTCGATCGCCTGGGCTAGCTGTTGATAAACTAGATCGACCAAACTGAAATTATTTTGGTAGGTCAAATCAATTTCCCGTAACAGAGCTAAAGCAGATTCAGTAGTAGAGCAGTTAAATATCTCTCGAAGTTGTGATGTTGACAACCCAAGCTGGGCGCAATAAGCAGTCATAATTTCCATTCTGCCATCGGCGAGATGATTGTGAGTATGAAAAATACCTCCCGCTAGCTTAATTAATTTGCCATGATAACCAAATAGCAAGATTGATTTAACTTCTGCTGCTGCTGCGGTAACCAGCATCGATCCAAGCCAGTTAGCAGTTTTGATAATTCTGTCAGGCTCTATACCCGATTTTTGTGCCAGATCGATTCCATTTTCTCCAATGCAGAAAGCTAAAGAATCATATAAAGCTGCTTTAGCTTTAATCTGTGCTTGAAAAGCCTCAAGCTGGCTTGGTGCAGCTAAAGGCTGAACAATGCCTGTTGTACCCAACAGCGAAAGTCCTTCGACCACACCAAAAGCTTCATTAGAAGTTCGTTTGGCTAATCTCGCTCCTTCAGGCAAAATAATAGTTACAACAATATTTTCTTGAGGATGAAGCAAAGTAATTAGGTTTGCTTTAATTAATTCTTGAGCATAACTATAAATTGCTGAGCGATCTCGATCGCCTTGCTGCTTACCTATACCTTCTCCTCCCTCGATAGTAATCTGATTGGCAGCAGAATCTGTCAAACTTACTTTTGCCCAGATAGGAGTATTGCGAGTTAAATCTAAATGATCTCCTGGATCGCTACGAGTTATAGCGATCGCTGAATGGCGATCAATTTTAGCTACCTGTTCGATATCAATATTTACCTGCTGAGGCGGTTTAATCAAATTTACAGTAACCTGATTTTGATCGAGTTGTTGCTTAAGGTGGCGTAAAGCGGCGATCGCACTAGCACAGGCGAAAACAGGAAGAGTATATCCAGTGGGCATGATTTAGTTATTCTGGCTTAATCTCATATTCTACAACTCGGTTGCGTCCCATTTCTTTTGCTTGATACAAACCTCGATCTGCTGCTGCTACCAACACATCAAAACTCAAATTAGAATTGGGAATACAGCACGACACCCAAAACGAAAGTGTTACGTAAAGATCTAGGGAAGAATTAATATGAGCAATTTTTAAAACCTTAATCTGTAAACGTACTTGTTGCGCTATGTGTTTTGCCTCTTTGATATATTGATGCTGTTTTAGAGCCAACAAAATTGTTTTTTCTAGTAACGTGGTAGACATCTCTGACCATGTTAAATAGTCATCCACGTTAACTGGCAGGGATTTGAGGTCAAAGTTTGCCTGAGCAGAGATTAATATTAGAGGAATATCTTGAGTATTAATCTCCTGAACTTCTAATAAAGTATTTAAGTTACTGCTTTCAGCTTAATTAAAAATAAAGAAGATCAGATCGGGGTGATGTTGCTGTAAGAAATTTGAGATGTTGATGAAATCTTGAAATTTAGTTAATTGAAACGTTTGAGATTTAACTTTGCTTAAAAGACGATCAATTTGCCTGCTATCAATCTAATTATTGTCTAACAATAAAATCTTAACAGTTGAATTAATAGCTTGCACAATAGATAATTAGGCTTCTCATTTATAGACTTTTCATGGTTGTAACCTCCAATTGCTAGTCTTTGCAACAAAATGAGTAATTCGTGCTTTTTTTAAATAATTATACAACATCGTATAAATTGATCTGTTTCTCAGGAATCACAGTTTGCTTTCGAGATTTTGTAATCAAATTGCTTAAAAAGGCGATCGCCTAGAGTAAAGTCGCGTAGAAGAAGATGTAATTCATTTTACCGACAATTAACCAATTCCAAATAACTTTGATGGCACTTTAATTGTGCAACGCCCAATAATTCATTAGAAGCCATAGTCTTGCTACATAAGTTGGGAAACTTGAGAGCCAAGTCACACAACAATTAATCTAATTGTTAGATATATAAAATATGTGCAAAATATGGGTCGCCTGGGATTCGAACCCAGAACCAATCGGTTAAAAGCCGAGTACTCTACCGTTGAGCTAGCGACCCCTGAAAGCCTGCGTGTAAATCAGTTTTTTCCAGGAATGATTATCATAGCATAACTTTTTTAAGAAAATCTCTATTTTTAAAAATTAAAGTCTTTTTTCTTGCCATAACTGCTTTTTGCAAGCTGGAAGACAACCAAGAATAATATTTAGGATACACAGGAAGTCTCGGTTTTAAACTCCACCCCGCAGGCTGCAATATTTTGGATAGAGATTCATAAGTCGGATGAGGATAATCTGGATTAACTTCATCTATGGGGCTAATTCCTCCTAAATCCGTTGCCCCTGCATTCAAACATTCTAGTAAAAAATTAGGTTCAGGCACTAAGTTTGGTGGAATTTGAATTGGTATCTCATCAAGAAGTATTTTTTTGGTTAGAGCAATAATTTCTGGTAACTGATTAGGATCGAAGCTGGAAATGTCTAATTGTTGCTGGCTACCAACACTGTGTGGTTGCAAAATTATCTCTTGAATATGGCCCCATTTTCTTTGAATTTTGGCGATCGCTAATATCGATTCTTGGATATCTGTTTTCGTTTCGCCAATTCCTAAAAGTAATCCTGTTGTAAAAGGAATTTTCAGCTTTCCTGCCCACTCCAGCTGCTGTAGGCGTAATTTGGGTTTTTTGCTAGGGGCATATTTATGCACTGTATTCATAAATTTTGAATCTAGCTGTTCCAGCATCAATCCCATAGAAACATTAACTTGCTTGAGCTGCTTCATTTCTTGCCAACTCAAAGGACCAACATTTGTATGAGGCAAAAAACCCAAAGATAATGATAATTCACAAATCTTATATATTTTTGTAAACCATTCCATTCGCTTTACCGAGGAAGGATGAACTTCTCCGCTCAGAACTAAAATTTCGCTAACCAAGTTTTTATCTAGTTTTGTCAATTTATCTACAACGTCTGATTGAGATAACTTAGTTTCCGTATTAGGCTCAACCCGAAAGTTGCAATAGCTACATCGATTGAAACATTCATAAGTAGGAACTATCGTATAGGCTGGACTGTAAGTAATTACAGAGTTCATAGATTAAAGATAAACATTGCTTATATTTTATCTAAGATGATATTTTATTAAAATTGTTTACATAACTCAAGAAATACTTTATATTGTTAAGTGTCAGTTCAAAAGAACCTAGACAAATAAATAAAACGCAATCATAAAACAGATGACAACTACTTTACAGCAACGCGAAACCCGCGGAGCATGGGAGAACTTCTGTCAGTGGATTACTAGCACCAACAACCGAATCTATATCGGTTGGTTTGGCG
>DATNPK010000061.1 GCA_036703275.1 Coleofasciculaceae cyanobacterium
AGAATTGCCAGATGGTTTAGAAATTAAGATATTAGAGGAAACTTCTAATACTCTTTACCTCGTTATTCCGCGCAATCCATTAAACGCAGAAGTTACAGAAGATTTATCAGAGGAAGCATTAGAAAGTGTAGCTGGAGGAGGTAATATTGTTAGCGTCGGAATAGCCGCTGGACTAGAGTTGGGATGGTAGCTTGAAAATTGCATTTTTTTAGACAACTTGCAAATATCTAAAATCCAAATGAAGAATCGATTTTTGCAGTTGTTCTTATGTTTTTTTGCCAATAAAAATCACTTAATAATAGGAGCAATATATGAACAAACAAACTCAAGAAGTAGAAAAAAACACTTTAGTAGAAAAGGCAAACTCTAAATCTCAAGATGATAAATTTTTGAAGTTAGGATGGAAAGATAATTTTGAACTAGTTAAAGAAAAAGAATTATTATCTGTAAGTCATTTAAAACGTTTCTTTGAGCGGTGGCATGGCGATGCAAATTTTCGAAAACAGCTATCAGCAAACTCATATGAAACTATTTTTCGCTATGGCTTAAAGATAGATCCCGATAAAATTAGACCATTATGGGACGAAAAATATGAAAACAGTTGTTTGAAAGAAGAACTTTTTAATAAAATACCTAACTTTGATTCATTAGAACACTATCAGTCACTTACAGAAAAAATCAGACCAGAATTGATGAAGTCAGTAGCTTCTTCCTCTACTAATATGCAATTCAAGTTGTGGAGACAGCGACAAATTAATAGAACCGCAAGTCAAATGAAACAGCAATTTCATAACGCCCTAGTGCATGCTCCCATCTGTTTTGAACTTAGTAAAGGATGTTCTGTAGGTTGTTGGTTTTGTGGTGTTGCTGCACCTCGTCTAAGCGACATTTTTTTCCATACCCAGGAAAACGCTAGACTATGGCAAGAAGTATTAGTAGTAATGAAAGAAATACTTGGAGCAGCCGCAGGTGCGGGATTTTGTTACTGGGCATCAGACCCACTAGATAACCCTGACTATGAAAAGTTTTGTCTCGATTTTTATGAAGTACTAGGTGGTTTTCCTCAAACCACTACATCTCAACCAATGAAAGATCCCGACAGAGTTCGAGCTTTATTAAAGCTTTCAAAAGAAAAAGGATGTGTGCTAAATCGTTTTTCAATTCTTTCTTTAAAAACCTTGAATCAAGTTCACGAAGAATTTAGTGCCGAAGAACTGGCTCTTGTAAAGTTAGTTCTTCTACACGAAGAAGCAAATATGCCTAAAGCTTTGTCTGGTAAAGCAAGAGAACGATGGCTGAAAAAGAAAGATAAAGATAATAAAAGCTACTCTCCCAGTCAAGGAACTATTGCTTGTGTGACAGGATTTTTGTTTAACATGGTAGATAAAAGTGTTAAGCTTATTAGTCCTTGTAATGCAAGCAATCGCTGGCCTCTAGGCTACATAGTTTATGAGGAAGGAACTTTTACTGATGCCAGCGACCTCAGACTTCTTTTAGAGAGAATGATCGACACTAATATGTCTTTCAATGTTGAAGAGAGTAGTTTAATTCGATTCCGTAGAGATTTGCAATTTGATAGTCTTGCTGATGGTTTTCAGCTTTCAAACTCCATCAAAACATTTAAATTTAAAGGTGACCTTTATCTTAAAGAGTTAGGCAAAATAATTAGCAAAGCTGATAAAACTGCCGCAGAAATTTCTTACTTATTTGAGATGCGTGGTATTTCTTCAGGACATACATTACATAATCTTAATCTAATGTTTAATAAAGGAGTTTTGGACAGTGAGCCAGATTTAGAACATACTGCAATTTTAAATTAAGCTTTAGGAACTAGATAGAAGTTAAATTTTTCCTACTCATCACATTTATAACCAAAGAGACATGACTGATGTATGTTTGGTACTGATGCCCTATGCCTCAGTAGAAAGACCTTCGATCGCCCTTGGATTATTAAAATCTCGCCTTCAACAGCAGCAAATCAAGACGAAAACTTGTTACCCAAACATCAATTTTGCTGAAGAGATTGGACTGGATGTATACACTTCTCTCAGTGATGTTTTAATTATGCACTTCTTAGGAGAATGGACTTTTTCTCAATTAGCATTTCCAGAATTTCAACCTAACGATTTAGAATATTTTCGTTTGGTTAAGCTACGTAGCCCTCAATTAGAGTTAGATGTATTTCTCGAAGTTCGTGAGAAAACAAAAGCTTTTGTCAATCGCATAGCACATTCTATATTAGATTTGCAACCACGTCTTGTTGGTTGTAGTTCAACATTTCAGCAGCACTGTGCATCATTGGCTCTTCTAAGACGAATTAAAGAACTCAATCCAGAAATTGTTACTTTTATGGGTGGGGCTAATTGTGAGTCAGAAATGGGGGTAACAACTCATCGTGAGTTCCCCTGGGTAGATTTTGTATTGTCAGGCGAAGGAGATGATCTATTGCCTAAATTTTGTCAAAAAATTTTAGAGTATGGTCGTGACGTTAATTCAACTAAATTACCTTATGGTGTAATTGCTCCTTCCCATCGCCAAGCTACTGCAATTTCCATTCAAGCTCCTCGAGCTTCCGCAGTAGATTTAGATCTGATACCAACGCCAGATTATGACGATTATTTTCAAACTCTTAAAAACTCTAAAATTGCGCCTTATGTCAAACCAGGCCTGCTCATTGAAACTGCTCGCGGTTGCTGGTGGGGGCAAAAACATCATTGTACTTTTTGTGGTTTGAATGGTAGCGGTATTAGTTTCAGATCGAAATCACCAGCCCGAGTGATGGAAGAAGTTCGCGAACTTACTCAGAAGTATAATTCGCATAAGTTAGAAGTTGTGGATAATATCCTTGATATGGATTATATGGATACGGTACTTCCATTACTTGCTGCCGAACAAGAACACCAAGAACCCTATCGAATATTTTATGAAACTAAAGCTAATTTAAAGCGCGAACATGTTGAACAGTTAGCATCAGCTGGTGTGCGTTGGATTCAGCCTGGTATTGAAAATATGCATGATGGAGTTTTAAAACTAATTAATAAAGGCACTACAGCATGGGTCAATACCCAATTATTAAAATGGGCTAGAGAGTTTGGAATGAGAGTGGCATGGAATTTTTTGTGCGACATTCCAGGCGAGTTAGATGAATGGTATGCTGAAATGGCATCTTGGCTACCGTTAATTTTTCATCTACAGCCTCCTTCAGGTGTTACTAGAATTAGATTTGACCGATTTAGTCCCTACCATGAAAGAGCCGCCGATTGGGGATTAGAACTATTGCCCAACCGAATGTACTCTTTTATCTATCCTTTACCGATAGATAAAATTTCCGACCTCGCTTACTTTTTTGAAGATTCAAGGGAAACGGCTCGACGTAAACCAGATGATAATGGTCGGCGCAATAATCGACCAGGACTAGAAGCTTTAAATGAATGTGTAAAGCAATGGAATCGATTAGAGGGAGGAAAAGAACCACCCATGTTAAGCATGAAAGACGATGGCGAACGCTTTTTAGTTACTGATACCAGACCGTGTGCTACTCAAGCTCAATTAAGCTTAGAAGGATTGATGTATTGGGTATATAAGGTGTGCGATCGTGCTTTATCAGCTAAAGAACTTCTCAAACAACTACGGTTACAATCAAAGCAAAACTTTCTCTGGGAAGAAATTGAGCCTGTTATTGCCGAACTACAAGAACTCAAAATCTTGCTCAAATTCAACAATAGATATTTGAGTCTTGCAGTTAAAGAACCCTATTTATCTTATTTACCATCCACACAATTTCCTGGTGGGTATGTCGATCTTAATGCGTTCAAGCGTAGTAAACGCAAACAACCTACTACTTTAGAAATGTGGGGGTTTACTAACTCTGCTAGTAACACCAAAGAGCCACATCTACAGCCAAGCAAAATATGAAAATCTGCCTAACAAATATAAGTTATTCAAGCATACTTTTTGATTATGCTTAATTTGAATAATATTGGCTATTATGGTCCTTATGAAAGACTGCTGCGTGGCGGTGGCGATGAATGGACATTCTGGCAGGGTTGCGGTGCGGGTTTAAATACATTAGGAATTGAAGCAGACGGCAAGATTAAAGGCTGTCCTTCCCTACCAACGACAGCTTATACAGGTAGGAACATTCGCGATCGCTCTTTACGAGAAATAGTCAAACAAACTGAAGAACTCAAATTCAATCTAAAAGCTGGTGCTGAGCAAGGAACAGACCATATGTGGGGATTTTGCAAAACTTGCGAGTTTGCCGAACTCTGTCGTGGTGGTTGTTCGTGGACGGCTCATGTATTCTTCGATCGCCGAGGTAATAACCCATGTTGTCATCATCGCGCCTTTTAAAACGCCCAGCAAGGAATTAGAGAACGAGTTTATTCAGTAGTAAAGGCAGAAGGTAATTCTTTTGACAATGGTGTGTTTGCAATTATCGAAGAACCCCTAAACGATCCTTGGATATTGCCGAGGTTAGTAATTTGTTGAGTTGATAAAAAACTAGTTTAGCAAGATAGAAAGATTTGTTATCTACACAAAAAAAATATTGATTGTTCTCCAAAGCAATTAATTCTAAACTACAAACTATAAAACAAACAAAGAGGATTTCCAATGAATAATAATCAATTGTCCGAAGAACAACTAGAAGAAGTTGCAGGTGGCGGATTGTTCAGTGACATAGCAAAGGCTGGAAAAGAATTTGTTGACGATGTTGTTGATACTGGAAAAGAATTTATTTCTGATGTAGGTAATGCTTGGGACAAACTTAAGTAAGTAAACTGTTAAGTATTTAATTTACTTGTTGCGATCGGGTGTAGGGGATAGGGTGTATGAATGTTATAAAGTGTAGTTCAAATGCATAATAGCTTAACTTGCCAGAATTAAATAGAAAAATCACGCTTATTGTTAATAGTAATTATTAACAAAGTAACAAAGTAAATAAGTCAAAAAACAGGAGTGTTACCTATGAGTGAGTCAACTGAAATTTATCAGCAAGTTTCGCAAAGATTACAAAGCGACGAAGGTTTTAAAAATCAATTTGTGAGTCAGCCAAAATTAATATTGACTGAGATGGGTATTAACATTCCTGATGCAGTTGAAGTGGATGTTCACGAAGATACAGCTACAGTAAGAAATTTTGTGATTCCTGTTAAATCTGCTGATGAAAATAAATCAGTTGCTTCTAACCCCTTATTTAAAAAAGCGATTGCCCTTGCTCATAGAGATGCAAATTTTAAAGCTCAATTAATCAATAATCCTAAAAGTGCGATCGCGGAGTTAACTGGCGAAAATTTACCAGAAAATTTAGATATCTGCGTTTATGAAAATACGCCTACTCTTAAACACTTAGTCATTTTTGTTGATTCTGCTAGCGAAGAATTAGGCGAAAAAGAACTGAAAACTGTTGCTGGAGGAGTATCTTCAATTAAGCTTCCTGGTTCAACGCTAGGGTTAGTAGCTCCACTAATGTTTTAATCGCCGAAACAGACTAACAAAAAGTTGAGTCATGGGACAATCGATATCTTCAAAAATGCAGCATAGTTCAATTGAGTCAGAAAAAACTGCCTATTATGCAGTAATGATGGCACAAAAAAGGGCTGTAAAGGTACGGCAGAAAGCTAGCTTTGGAAATTCTAGCTCTGGTTATGAATTATAGCGATCGCAACCCGTAGATGAGATAGTGTCACCATCGGCAGTAAAACCAACCGAGATGCTGCGTATTGCTTCTGATTGTCATAAAAAGGGATGTCTGCATTTTGATGGTGCTGATTGTCGTTTAGCAGCGAGGATTGTAGAACAGTTACCGACGGTAACGGACACTTTACCCGCCTGTCAAATTCGCTCAAGCTGTTGTTGGTGGCAACAAAAAGGAAAATCTGCCTGTCTGCGCTGTCTTCAAGTGGTGACGGAGAATTACTATGCTTCTTCTTTATTTGAGCAAGTAGCAAATCCCCAGGCTGTTACATAGATTAGGTTTTAACTAATATGAAACGTATCCATCGGTTATTTTATCCTCCCGCTTGGTCGATCGCGGCAAAGGTCTCGGCTGCATTGCTGGCAGCAGCGTTAATACCGATGAGCTTTAACGCTTATTACAATTTGCAAGAAAGCATTGAGGGTGCAGTAGAAAGTGAATACCGTCAATTAGAGCTTTTGTCTACAAGTATTGCCAGTCGATTAGACCAACTTATTATCAATCTTCAGCCTGTGGTCGTCCAAGTTAGCACAGAGCCAAGCGTGGTATCCTTTCTTAGTTTGACCGCCACCGAGCAGCAAAAAGGTGATAATGTCGCAATACAACAAACTTTAGATAATATTTTTCGCTCTAATCCCGACTATGATGCTGTTTATGTTATGAACCAGAAGGGTCGTTGTCTGGCTGCTAGCGACCCGACTTTTATCGGACAAAACTATAGCTTTCGGGAATACTTTAAAGCGGCAATTCAAGGTAATCCCTATGTTTCTAGCATTCTAATCGGGACGACCAGCAGCAGACCTGGAATTTACTTTTCCCATCCCGTACATTCTGAGGAGGGCAAGATTATTGGTGTGGCAGTCTTAAAAATTCAGGGTGATGAAATTTGGACAATTGTGAATACCATGCAAGGAGATTCTCAAAGCTCTCCTTTTCTCGTCGATCGCCTGGGAGTAATTATCGCTCATCAAGACCCCTCTTTTTTGTACCATAGCCTCACTCCTCTATCTAAAAAAACACAGCAGCAAATCGCCAAAGATCGACGCTACGGGCAACAGCAAATTGAAAGTCTAGACCTGCCGAAATTAGCAGCAGCAATGGTTAGAGCGGAAGCAACAGGACACGCTAGTTACTATTCTCCTGCCGACGAGCAAACTCAACAAATGGTTGGTTTTACTCCTTTGACCGAGCAACCGTGGGTCTTGGGTGTCTATAAGCCAAAATCGCAATTTGTGTCTTCACTCATTACTATGATTTGGCGACAGAGTCGCAGTTTAATCTTGGTAGGAGCAATTGCCATCATTTTGGCTCTGCTGTTGGCACAAAGCATTGCTAGACCAATACGAGAACTTACAGAAGTATCTCAAGCATTAGAAAAAGATAGTTTTGCCTATGATAAATTAACTAAGTTTGCCCGTTCGCGAGATGATATCGGTCAGTTAATGCGCGTCTTTATCAACATGGCGCGAGAAATAGAGGTACGAGAACAAAAGCTCAAACAACAGGTAGTACAGCTTAATTTTGAAATTGATGAGGTAAAAAAAGAACGTCAGGTAACAGCAGTTACAGACACAGAATACTTTCAGCAACTAAAGCAAAAAGCACAGCGACTCAGAAAGCGATCGCCCGTTAGTCGCCATAACGAAGCCGAATATTATCAACAATTACAGCAAAAGGCTCAAAGGATAAAGGGGACTAAGAGACTAGGAGACTAAAAGACAAATTACGGGCGAACGGCCGTTCGCCTCTAACGAACCATGTCTTCAGACGAATTATTTTCTCGCCAAGAAGCATTAGCAGGATTTACGGTTGTGTCGCAAAAAGTGATAGTTTAGGAATTTCTTGACTCTTACTCCTGATTTATGGTTCGATCTCAACCCTTCAAATGGCGACATTTTCAAGCAGAAATTATCTTACTTAACGTGCGTTGGTATTGCCGTTATCCCATTAGCTACAGGAATTTGGAGGAAATGATGCTAAAGAGAGGACTTGAAGTTGACCATAGCACCATTAATCGTTGGGTACTTGATTATGCCCCAGAATTAGAGCGGCGTTGTCGCCCTCATCTCAAGTCTACTAATGATTCTTGGCGTGTGGACGAGACTTATGTGAAGGTCAAGA
>DATNPK010000062.1 GCA_036703275.1 Coleofasciculaceae cyanobacterium
ATTTTCTTTTCACCTCGATGATAAGCTTTGACTGCTTTTTCTCTTAAATCGTAGCCGTATGGAGCTGGCATTTTCTTAATCTTCTCTTTCTGCCTCAATTTTAGGACAAAAATGTCCTAACACAACTACGTATTGCTATACATTTAATAGTCAAACTAGTTAATAATTTTGTTTATTTTATTGGTTTATCTATATAAAGAATAGTTTTCCAAAGTGTTTATCGCTTTTTTTCTGAATTGTGGCATAATTAATCAAAATTTTACTATATTCAATAAATCAGTTTTTTTTCTGAGGTACTAGTCGATAATATTAGGTAAATTATATAGATATAAAACAAAGTAAAATTAGCGATCGCCTTTTAGGTTAATTCTAAATAACTAACTGTAGTTGTAGCATATTATTAAAATAATATATAAATAAAAAAGCTTTAAAGACAATAGCTAATCAACCACTTGTAATTGTTTAGTAACTAGAATGAAATATAATTTTTAAGAATTACATTTTGGTCAAAAATAATCATAATACCATTGCTACTTGTCGTTTGCATGAGCATAGAGCAAAATTATGTTTAGAGTCTTTAATTAATTGATTAAAAAAGATATATCCCTAAAATTATGACCAGAATTCTCGTAATTGAAGACGAACTATTTGTTAGAGAAAATATTGTCGATCTTTTAGAAGCAGAAGAATTTGAAGTTTTTAGTACCGAAAATGGTATTTTGGGTATTTTATGGGCGCAAGAAAATATCCCCGATCTGGTTATTTGTGATGTAATGATGCCAGAAATTAACGGACATGATGTTTTAGCCGAAATGCGTGATTTACCTGGCACAGAACTAACGCCATTCATTTTTCTAACGGCAATGGCTGATAAAGGCGATATTAGACACGGTATGGAACTGGGAGCAGATGACTATTTAACCAAGCCGTTTACAAGAGAAGAGTTGCTCAATGCCATTACCTCCCGCTTGCTAAAACAAGCAAAATTGATGAAGCAATATAACGAAGAGCAACAAAAAACTAAAGCTTTAGAGCAGAAAGTTAGAGAATTAGAAGCACTACAGATCAAAGACGAATTATCCCAGGAATTGCAACAGGCTCTATTGAAAATAAGTACTGCAATTAACTTAATTACCAAAATTCAGCCAGGACAAAAGCGCGATCGCAATCTGAAAATTATCCGCAGAACTTGTGCGGCAGAAATTGCTTTAATCGGGCAAGCTCCTAACCTAAAATTTCGAATCTGCGCTCAAAATCAGACACTTGCGCTAATTTTGCAAGATTAAATTAAAGAAAGCATCGCGCCCATAGAGCCAGCTGCTAAAATTTTTAACCAGGATGTTCCAAAATATTCCTTGGTTTTTTCTCTTGGTTATAATTAATTATTTTTTCGATTGTCGCCTAATCAGCCTAAGATTTTAAGACAGTAGTATTACAATTAAGTTCTTAAAGTGGCGATCGCATCTAAATCTAATTATCAATTTATTGGTTTATTTATAACCAGCTTGCTTCTATTAGTTTTTATCGAACCAGCGATAGCTCAAGTGTTGCAAAATAAAGAACCAAAAAATACTGAAACTCTTTGGTTAATCGTAGCTGGCAGCCTAGTGTTTTTTATGAATGCGGGCTTTGCTATGTTAGAAGCAGGTCTGTGTCAGACCAGAAACTCGACTAATGTCTTAGCCAAAAATCTAATTGTCTCCTGTATATCTATCTTGGCTTTTTGGATGCTAGGTTTTGGTTTGATGTTTGGCAATGGCAACTCTTGGATTGGGTCAACAGGTTTTTTCTTTAAGGCTTTCGATCCGCCTTTACAAGTTGACTTAGGCAATAGTTTTGATAGCCTGCTGTTACTTTATCCCGAACAACCGTCGATGGTGGCGTTCTTTTTTCAGTTGGTTTTCGCGGGAACTGCGGCTACCATTGTTTCTGGAGCAATGGCAGAAAGGGTTAAATTCTGGGCATTTTTCTGGTTTAGTTTTCTCTTGGTAGCGATCGCTTATCCAATAACTGGTCGCTGGGTTTGGAATCCTGTTGGCTGGCTCGCAACCAACTTTAATTTTCTGGATTTTGCTGGAAGTACTGTAGTTCATTCTGTTGGTGGCATGGCGGGACTGGTAGGAACGATTTTAATTGGGCCTCGTCGAGGTTGGCAAGGCTATAATCCTGATGAAGCTAGGGGCAATCAATTTTCAGCTCGTCCTCAAGACTTTAGCTACTACAATCTTTCCTTATCTACTTTAGGCTGTTTAATTCTCTGGTTAGGCTGGTTGGGCTTTAACGGTGGCTCGGCGCGATCGGTGGCTGATGCACCTCATGTAATTGCCACCACTATGTTAGCGGGCGCATCGGGAGGAGTTTTTATTCTATTGCTGCGAGGTTTGCGCAGTCAGAGACTTAGACTACCTCTGGTAATTAACGGTATTTTAGGCGGATTAGTCAGTATCACCGCCTCTTCGGTTTACGTTAGTCTAGCCGTAGCAATGCTGATTGGTGCTGTTGGCAGCCTGTGGATCATTGTGATCGAGCAATTATTGGCAAAATTACGCATTGACGATCCTGTCGGTGCAATTCCCGTTCATTTAGGTTGCGGTATTTGGGGAACTCTTGCCACGGGTTTGTTTGCGAATCAGCTACCCTTATACATCGATGAACCGATCGCTCGAACCGAGCAAATAATTAATCAAGCTGTAGGTATTGTGGCAATTAACGGCACAATTGTAGTTTTGAGCTTGAGCTTTTGGCTGACGATCGGCTTGGCAATTTATGCGATCGAATCACTCAATCGCAGATTAGGATCTGCTCCTGCTTCAGCAATCTCAGGTGACAGCTTAAACTCTAGCTATGAAGGATTATATAAGTATCTACACCTTGCCAGAACGGGAATCAGAGTATCTCAGCAAGAAGAGACTTCAGGAAGCGATGGAACTTTCTCTTAATGTCAGATTACTAATAGCTAAAAACAAACTAATCTGAACTACGAAAAATCTATTTGCAAAATTGATAAATCATCTTCAAATTGAAAATTAGGATGCCACGTTCTAACGTACTGTAGTAGTCTTGGTAAATCTCGCTTGGGATTTTGCTGATATTTTTTGAGCAGATCGATCAAGCGGTCTAATCCCCAGTGAGAGTTGGCTTGTGGTTCAACCTCATAAATTCCATCGCTAAACACGTACAGGCTGGATTGAGCAGCAATCTTACAAGAAGCATTAACATATTCGATGTCGGGAAACATTCCTACAGGTACTCCTGGGGTTTTTAGTCTTTGTTCTGAAGTTCTGAAGGTTGATGTTAAGAGAATTGCTGGAGGATGCCCTGCACTAGAATAAGTCAGACTACGAGTTTGTCGGTCATAAACTCCATACCAGATAGTAAAATACTTATCATTGCGATCGCTCATCTGAAAAGTTTGGTTGAGTGCCCGCAATACCGTGTTGGGTTGATAATAATCTACGTTATTCAAACCACGAGATCTTAAAAGATTAATCACCGCCAACGAAGGCAAACTCGCCCGTAAACCATGTCCTGAAACGTCTAGTAAGTAAAAAACCAAATGGCGATCGTCTAACCAAAAATAATCAAAGCTATCTCCCCCAAGCTGGCGTGAAGGAATAAAACAGGCATCAATCTTCAACGATGGATGTTGAAGTGGTTCAGGCAAGATAGTACTTACATACTCTGCTGCTTCTGCTAGTTCGGCTTCAAGCAGCTGCTTTTGATTTTGTAGATCCCGACTCAACTGATGCAAGCGTAGACCAGCTCTAACTCTAGCTTTTAGCTCGTGCATCTCAATCGGTTTGCATAAAAAGTCATCTGCACCAGCATCCAAACCTTTTACTCGATCTTCGATTGAATCTAAAGAGGTTAAAAGGATAAAAAACGTGGTAGATAATTCAGGAGTAGATTTAATCTGACTACAGACTTCTAAGCCATTTTTGCGGGGCATAATCCAGTCACAGATAATCAAAGCTGGACGAATTGCTTTGGCTTTAATTAACCCTTCTTCTCCATCACTTGCTAAGGTGATATCATAACCCTGCATCATTAAAGTTCTCTCTAAAAGCAGTTGAGTTGTAGAATCATCATCAATGATTAGAATTTGAGCCATAGTGAGTGTATTGACAGTTTTTTATCTAATGACCACAGGGTATGGCAATCTTCGCTGAATAGCCACCAGACCCCCCGCGCCTGGTTCAGCCGTTCCTTCAATTCTACAGGTCGAAACAAACGCAGCGTATTTTGCACTCAATCTAACAATGAACGCATTGCGATCAAAGTTACCCTAAAATGCTGACCCCTCAAGCCAACGAGACTTGTAGAGCTCGTAGCAAAGACGGTACTTTTCTACAACGGAATGCTCTCCAAAGAAAGCTGACCAAGAGAAGGAAAGTAGATCAAAAAGCGCAATCAATAATGAATGCTAGCCAAAGATTACTAAGCAGTCTCTAGAAACAGCTAAGTCGCCTTGCTAAACTAAAGGATATTAATTAATAATCATCATATATCTGAGCATACAAAAAAAGAAAAAATATAAGTGGGATAGAGTTTACCCTACCACAACCACTTTTGAGGTAAAAATATTTTTGCCTGTCATGTTTGATCGAGGCGCAAAATAAGTTAAAAGTCTTACGAAACATCAAAATTATAGTTCCCAGCGATTTGAAAGCATTAGACCAAATGCTATTGCAATTCAATCAAATTTATTAAGATTCGATACCTTTTAAAGACTAACTACAGTGCAGATTAGCTTTAGCTGAAGGCTTTACTAACGCCGTACGGCACGCTCATAAAGATTTAGCTTCGGATGTTCCAATCTTAATAGAAGTACTGCTCAAAGAAACAGCTATGGAAATCAAAATTTGGGATTATGGTTTTGCTTTTGATTTACATAGTTATATTGCGAAAATCTGCCAAAAACACAATAATTGGCTTGCCAGTGGTCGTGGCATTCCTATCTTAAACAAGATTTGTGATCGTTTGGATTACTATCGTACCGAACAGCAACCCAATTGCTTACTAATTATTAAAAAATTTACTAACTATTAGTAGCAAGTAATGAGTAAAACTTCTGACTTGTGACTGACTTGGGCCTAGCGATCCTAGTTGCCATCTAGTTTGGCTATTCAATCTTTGACTATAGTATCTTCTACCATACTGCTGTTTTCAGAAAAACTATTGTTAATTATAGTATCTTCAATAACTACCGTATCTTGAGCAGATTTTTTATTAGAAAAAGCAGGTTTATATTCAGTTCTTTCGCAGCTACGATATTTTAAAAATTGGCTATTATCAGTACTATAGGTAATATAGCTATAAGAGATTTTTATGTCATTACCAATACGAATAATGTCTCCAGAAACTAAACGATGAAGCGGTTTTTCATTGCCGTTGATTACAATCCCATTACGACTTCTTTTTCTCTTACCTTTGCCATCAATAATCCAGTACGAATAGTCAGCTTTGTCTCCACCTTCGGTATATCTCATCCAGGCCACAGTAGCATGATGGCGAGAAGCTAGAGGATCAGTGATTACTAAGTCGTTATGTGGATGGCGACCAATAGAAAATACGTTGGAATTCAGGGAAACAGCCCGTCTCGATTCTGGCGATTCCACAATTAATACGTGTTTCCCTTTAGATAAGTCAGCCTTGTTTAAATTGACTAAAGTTAGTTTGAATTTGGGGTCGACCATCTGGTTGAATTATCTAATTTATATCTAATATTGAGCTATAACTAAGGCGACACAAAGTAGCTTTGATACTTATTAATTCTCGAGACCGAAAGGGAGACTAATTACATGAACACCTAAAAACTAAACCATAATTTTATTTAACTTTGTTAACTATATTTTAATCTAAAAAAATCGATCGGCAATGTTATTTACTGTATAGGGATTACATCATTTGTGTGATTAAATGTCATCAGTAAAATTATGCAATAGTTATTTTATTGAGTAGCATTACTAGGGTATCAATGTTTTGCAGTGAGCCATAAATCCTGCATCTTTTAAAGAAGCGATCGCAGCTGTTTCATTCTGCACCCAAAATTTTTGTCCGAAGCGAATAAATTGTCTGTGTTCTCCTTTGCCTATAGCTGCGATTACGGGAATTTTAAATTTGTTCTGTTCGACAGACTGCTGTTCTAAAATTGTTTTTAAATAATTACTTTTTGCCCGATCTAAAGCCTGTTCGGGAGTAATTTCTAACATCAGCATTTTTACCTGTTCTACTGCTTCGGCATCATCAATGATTAGCTGATATTTTTCGTTTCGCTGTTGTGCTTTCCCCCAAACAATTAATTGTTTGCCTTCTTGTAATAATGGTTCTAATTCTTGATAGGTACTAGGAAAGATTGTTCCCTCGGCTTCGCCTGTAATGTCTTCCATCTGCACAAAAGCCATCGGATCACCTTTTTTGGTAATAATTTTTCTAACTGAACTGAGCATTACTACCGCACTAATTTTTTGTCTGGCTTTTGGTTCAGATAATGCACTTAAGCTAATCGGTGACAAGATTTGTGCTGCTTGATGAATTGATTTGAGGGGATGATCGCTGATATAAAAACCGATGTATTCCTTTTCTAAGCGCAGTTTTTCCTGGAGAGGATAATCTTCTACGACAGGAGTAGTAGGTGCTTGTTCAAAAATATCCTGAGACTTCTCTTGCCCTGCCATACCGTTCATCATGTCAAATAAATTGAGTTGACCACTGGCTCTCTCTTTGCTGCGTTGTTGCGCCCAAGAGATAATCACATCAATGTCGTTAATTAACTGTCGGCGATTGGGCTGTATTAAGTCAAAAGCACCACAATAAATCAAAGTTTCTAAGGCTCTACGGTTAACGGTGCGTAATTCTACCCGTTCACAAAAATCTGCCAGCGATTTGAATTCCCCATCAGTATTTCTCGCACTGAGAATATTTTCAATCGCGCCCTGCCCCAAGTTTTTAACTGCCGATAAACCAAACAAAATATGGTTGTCGTCTAAGGGTAAAAAATCTTCCCCAGAACGATTGATGTCGGGAGGCAAAATGATTATGCCCATTTTCTGAGCATTTTCCCGATAGCGATCGACTTTATCCTGAATTCCGCTGCTAGCAGTTAGCAATGCGGACATATATTCAACAGGATAATTAGCTTTGAGATATGCAGTTTGATAGGTTACATAAGCATAAGCAGTGGAATGTGACTTATTAAAACAGTTAGATGCCACCATGCCGTTAGCCAACAAAAAATTATGCTCCTGGGCTACGCCAAGATCATATACAGCTTGTTTACCTAATAATTGACGACTGACAATTTTTACCATGACTAATGCAAAGGAATCTAAATAAGTTACAAGTTGTGACTCAGTGCCAATTTGTTGAGTCAAAAGAGACGTAAAATCGTTAAAATCACATTATCTTCGTAAAGATCTAAACACTCTTAAGTTTGAGGCAACGCCTATCGACACTATATACGGTAAATATAAAGGATTAAAACCAAGTCAGCTCAAGCAGCTAAAAAAATTTTATCATCAGAAACTTCCTGGAGATATTATCGTTACCTCAGAGTTTGCTCAAAGGCTAGCTGCGATTAGTACTGACATCAATCAACCTGTCTGTATTTATCTCAATCGTCGAGGACAGGTAATTCGAGTCGGGGTAGGGAATGCTCATGAAACTCAAATTCCTCCTTTAGAATTACCTCGCTATGGTGCTAAACGTCTTTCAGGAATTCGCTGTATTGCAACCAAGCTCAAAGCAGAACCACCAAAAGAGTCGAGCTTAACCGCTATGGTGCGCCAGAGATTAGATGCTTTGGCTTTGATTACTCTCACTGGTACAGGTAAATTCAAACGGGGTGGTGGGGCAACGGGCTATGTTCGGGATACCTATTTGGCTCATTTATTACCCCAATCAGAAGCGACTTTAGCAGAACAAAAATATTGGTCGGTATCTGCGCCGATGACTCTAGATGCCTTAAGTGGTCAAGATTTGCTAGCCTTAGTTGAAGGTTTAGAAGCCGAGTTTGAACGAGAATATGTTGCCCAACAGGTAGATGTAGAACACGATCGCGTGGTTTTAGTTGGCTTGAAAGTCGATAATACCGAAGAACAAGAATTTGAAGACCGCTTAAATGAGCTGCTGGGATTGGTAAACACCGCCGGAGGAGAAGTACTACAAACGATCCGCCAAAAGCGATCGCGCCCTCATCCTCAAACCTTAGTTGGTGAAGGTAAGGTACAGGAAATTGCTCTACGGGTACAAACTTTGGGTGCAAACCTGGTAGCCTTTGATCGATCGCTTTCCCCTGCCCAAATTCGCAACTTAGAAAGCCAGTTTGGAGTACGGGTAGTCGATCGCACCGAAATTATTTTGGATATTTTTGCTCAACGCGCTCAATCCCGCGCTGGTAAACTACAAGTAGAGTTAGCTCAACTAGAGTATATGTTACCCCGTCTGGTAGGTAGAGGTCAGGCGATGTCTCGTCTGGGTGGCGGTATTGGGACGAGAGGACCTGGTGAAACTAAGCTAGAAACCGAAAGACGGAGTATTCAAAAGCGGATTGCTCGTTTGCAGGCAGAAGTCAACGAATTACAGGCACATCGTTCGCGGATGCGCAAACAACGCCAAAAGCAAGATGTCCCTAGTGTGGCGATCGTCGGTTATACCAATGCGGGAAAATCAACTTTAATTAATGCTTTAACTAATTCTGAAGTATACGTAGCCGATCAGCTATTTGCTACCTTAGATCCCACTACCCGTCGCTTATCCATACCCGATGCTGATACGGGTGAACCTCGAAATATTCTGTTAACTGATACGGTTGGCTTTATCCAACAGCTACCACCACCTTTAGTAGACGCTTTTCGTGCCACGTTAGAAGAAGTTACCGAAGCAGATGCCTTAATTCACGTAGTAGATCTATCTCATCCTACCTGGTCAAACCAGATCCGTTCAGTGATGGAAATTTTAGGTGAAATGACGATCGCTCCTGGCCCTATATTACTCGTGTTTAATAAACTAGATAAAGTTGGCAGCGATACTTTAGCTAAGGCTAAAGACGAATTTCCCCTAGCTTTGTTTATCTCTGCTGGCGATCGCCTAGGACTAGAAACCCTTCGTCTGAAGTTATCTTTACTAGTTGATTTTGCCGGTGTAGGAGGGTAAAAGGAATCAGGCAAGAGTTAAAGATTTAAAGATAAATTGACAGTTTTTTTAAGCTGCAGGAATGTTTCTTTCAGCGACGATTATAGTGCGATCGCCTTGAGCCAATTCGGCAAATTCTCTAAGCTTTGGTTGTTTAAGTAGAAATAGTTTACCAGGTGGTAAATCACAGCTCAATCATGATTAACGAGCTTAAAATAAAATTCAATTTCGCTACTTCTGAAAAATGAATTTTCAAAATTTACCACAATATTTATTACCCCAAACTGTATCTAGCACGGGAGCAATCTTATTAGATGTAGAGAATTTTCCTTTAAAATTAGACTTGGCACAGCATTTAAAGCCATACTGCAAATACGATATTACCATCAAGTTTGCAGTAGCAAATTGGCAAAATAGTAGCATTTCTAAACTGGACAAATATTTACATCAGCAAGGATATCAATTAATCCATGTGCCAAAAGAGCAAAATGCTGCTGATGCCCAAATTTTAACTTTAGGTGCTGCTTTACAATTTAATTATCCCCAGGTAAAAGAATTAGTTGTTTCTCACGATGCTATTTTTAATTATTTACACCAAACTCTACAAAGGCAAGGCTGCAATACTTGCAAAGTTTATCAGGAGGCAGGAAGTGTTTATGTTGATGATTTTATTAGCGATCGCAACTCAATAATTACCAAAATCTCTAATTATATTCAAACGCCAAAGATCGAGCAGGAAATACAAACTAAAATAGAGCTAACTTTAGTTGAGCTTAGCCAAAAATCTCAGCAAAAGGTGACTTCATCACGGTTATCTTAAGAATTCAAAGTTAGGCATCAAAAAACTATATCTAAAGCTTTAAAAGATAACAAATTATCTAAGTCTACGTTGGATTTTATTCAGAAAAGCTGCGCTAACAAAATTAATATCGAAATTAAAAACAATACACATTATTTATTCCTAAAAAGGTTGCCAAAATAATTTTTATTTTAATTTAGTGTGTAGTTAAGAATATTAATATTATATAAGTATGCAATATTGCCTTATTTTATTTGTCTTTTCTCTTCATACGCAGCTAAATCTTCTCGTTCAATATCGGGTAAATTGTGTAATGCTTCATCCCAAGTGGTATAAGATTGCAGTGATTTAACTACTTTGGGCAGAGGTTCAGCAAAGATATGCTGGCAATCAATTTCTTCAGGAAAGTTAATGCTGTAAGCTAGTTGTTCTTGTGGCGGATTAAATTGAGCATTAACTCCGGGCTTATTTCCTCTTGCATCCAGACGATACCAACCATATTCGGCAAGATACACTGCATTCAATCCATGAAGAGAATAAGGCGCACCATTATCAAAAACACTTAACCTTTGGTAACAAAAGCCAGCAGGAATAGAATTAGCCCGCAGCAAAGCAGCGAGTAAATGACTTTTGGCAAAGCAATAGCCAGTTTTGTGTTGTAATACTTCTGAGGCGCGGCAGGTAACGGGATTCATTTGGAAATCGCTACTGTGATCGATGTTGTCCCTCACCCATTCAAAACAAGCTTTGACAGTAGTATTTACGTTTGAGGTTGCTAGCTGTTGAGATAGTTGCAGGATATTGGCGTGTTGCCAGTCGATGATTTCGGTTGCTGTTAAGTATGCAAGCATTTTAATCAATAATAAGATCCATAGATGAACGCAGATAAAGCGATGCAGCGGACGCGATATGCTTTAGGACGTAAGGAGCTAATCCTTTAGGAATCCGTGATAGACTGCATCAAGAACACAGATGGAGTTATCTGTTGGTAGTGTTGATTGAAGGTTTTAAATGATTTGATATTTTTTCCTCATCAATATCAAAGGAATAAAGACAAAATTTGTCAACTCTGATTAATTAAATATAGATACAATAGGTCAGTACAATCATCAACCTGATAAATTTAGACAAGCATCTTTATTCGATGATTATAGATCGACCATGAACCTGACACCAATCTGGGGTTCGCTAACCGTTTTTACGCTCTGTCCTTTATTGGGCGGAATTCCTTTAATAGACTGGATCATGTATACTATTACCGGTCGTCAGTTGAGCAAGCTAGGAACTGGCAATATCTCAGTATCAGCAGCTTTTTATCATGGCGGTAAACTGGTAGGAGTTTGTGCTGTACTATCCGAAGCAGCCAAAGGAATTATTGCGGTGTTATTAGCGAGGGCTTTTTTTGCTACGGGTTCAGTTTGGGAAATTATTGCCATCATTGCTTTAGTGATGGGGCGTTATTGGATTGGCAAAAGTGCAGGAACAACTAACGCTGTGTGGGGCATCGTGGCTCATGATGCGATCGCAGCTGGACTAGTATGGTTAATTAGCTTAATTAGTTTTACAATTATTCGCGATCGCACCTTGGGTAAATATGGTGCATTAGTTTTACTCGTAACGATTATTAGCTTGCGTCATCCCAATCAACCAGAATATGCATTTGTTATCTTTGCTTTGGCGAGTTTACTAGCATGGATCTATCAAAATATACCAGATGATTTGAATTTGGCTGCTACTTCAGACCAATCCAGTAATAGCAAAATGTTTCGCTTTTTTCAGGGAGATAAAAATATCATTACTTTAGATAGAAAATTAAATCCTAGTCAAGTCGGTGCAAAAGCAGCTAATCTTGCCTTGCTGAAACAGCGGGGATATGCTGTGGCGCAGGGATGGGTGTTGCGTCCTGGCGACGATATTAAAGCTTTAGTGACCAACCTCGAACCCTCCCCTAAATCTCCTTTAATTGTTCGTTCTTCTGCCATCGGGGAAGATTCTCAATCTGCTTCGGCTGCCGGGCAATATATTAGTATTCTCAACGTTACTAGTAAAGAAAAATTGCAGTCAGCGATCGTTGAGTGCCAAGCTTCCTATCTCCAAAGCAATGCGGTAGAGTATCGTCGTCAAAATCGTCAAGCCGAAGCATCGATGGCAATTTTAATTCAACAGCAGATTAAGGGCATTTATAGCGGGGTTGCTTTTAGTCGCGATCCTGTAGATCAGCTCAACGATACTGTAGCTGTAGAAGCTTTACCAGGTAAAGCTAGTAAAATTGTCTCTGGTAAGTTTACGCCTCAAAGATATTGTGTTGCTATCCCCGAAGCTTCTTTATCGGAGCGAGCAGATAATATTCCCATTACCGTTACTCGAGAAAATGTTCGTGGTGAAGATGCCATAACCATTCCCGCAGAAATAATCGAATCGGCAGCAATTATAGCTAGGAAAATGGAAGACTTATTTGAAGGAATACCTCAGGATATTGAATGGACTTATGACGGGGAGAAACTCTGGTTGTTGCAGGTACGTCCCATTACCAACTTACAGCCGATTTGGACCAGACGGATCGCAGCTGAAGTTATTCCTGGCAAAATTCGCCCTCTTACCTGGTCGATTAATCAACCTCTTACCTGTGGCGTTTGGGGTAAGGTGTTTACCATTGTATTAGGCGATCGCGCTAAAGACTTGAACTTTGAAGAAACTGCTACGCTGCACTTTGCCAGTGCCTATTTTAACGTCACTCTGTTGGGAAAGATCTTCCGTCGCATGGGTTTACCCCCTCAAAGCCTGGAATTTTTAACCAGAGGTGCAGAATTTACTAAGCCTCCTCTTTGGTCTACGCTCAAAAACTTGCCTGGACTATGGCGATTGTTTAAACGAGAATGGAGCTTAATCGAGCATTTTGAGCGCGATCGCCTGAAGCTGTTCACTCCAATTCTCGATGCGATCGAAGCTCAAGCGGTTACCGAATTGTCCCCAACAGAAATAATTGACCGAATCAATACTCTTTTAGAATTACTGAATAAAGCGACTTATTATAACATCCTTGCTCCTTTGAGCTTGGCAATCCGTCAAGCAGTTTTTCAAGTAGCCGACACTGAGTTAGATCGTAGTCAAATACCAGAAGTCATTGCCACTAGTTCTTTGGCCAGGGTAGCATCGGAAGCTCGTAAACTATTAGCTACCGAACAAATTACTCTAGATTCCAGCGCTTCTCTATTTGCTCATATTGCCGAAAATTCCGAAGGAACAGGCGTTATGGAACGATTTAATCTCTGGCTAGATCAATATGGCTATCTCAGCGAAGTGGCAACCGATATTGCCGTTCCTCGTTGGCGAGATAAGCCAGGTATTCCCAGACAAATGTTTACTCGGTTTTACTTTGATGCTCATGGCGCAAAAATAGCTCAATCATCTGCTCAAATCTCTCCTCAATCATGGAAAGCAAAGCTAGTCCAAAACCGACTGAACCTTAAAGGTCAAGTAGGGGAAACCTATAATAAACTACTGGCAAATTTACGCTGGGCTATTGTGGCATTAGAGCAACAATGGCTAGCTCGTGGTTTAATCACCAATGTGGGAGACATATTTCTGCTCGAGCTAAAGGAGATAGTTGCTGTCGTTGAAAATACTGATAGCAGCTTAAGTCAAAAGCTTCCGCAGCTAATTAAAACTAGAAAGCGACAGTGGCAAACAGCCAAAAAATTAATTCCTGTGCCGAAACTGGTCTATGGTAAACCCGATTCTTCGATTTGGAAAGCTCCAGTAATTATCGACTCTCAGTCTAAATTTAAAGGAATTGGTGCTAGTTCTGGTCAAGTAGAAGGAGTAGTTAAAATTGTCTCTAGCCTACAGCAGGCTGAGAATATTAACAGTCAGACTATTATTGTTGTTCCATATACCGATGCTGGCTGGTCGCCGATTCTCGCTCGCGCAGGAGGCTTGATTTCTGAGGTAGGAGGTCGTCTGTCTCATGGAGCAATAGTCGCTAGAGAATACAACATACCTGCGGTGATGGATATTCCTAATGCTACCCAGCTATTTCATGATGGTCAACAGGTAAGATTGAATGGTCAAACGGGAATAGTAGAAATATTAAAGTAAATTGAGTCTTACATCAGAATTTGGGTACACTTCATCAGTAAGGAAAAGCGATGATGCTTATGTGTGTTTTTGAATTATATTAAAGATTAACCATTACATTTTTATATGTTTGCTCTGATTATCGTCGTTATCGTGGTTTTGTTTGGTTCGGCTTTTTGTTCGGGAGCGGAAGCGGCAATACTTTCTATTTCTCCGATTAAAGTAAGACAATTAGCACAATCTAAGAAGCCAGCAGCCTTAGCTCTGGCAGGTATTCGTTCCCATATCACTCGACCCATCGCCACAATTGTTATTCTCAACAATATATTTAACATTGTTGGCAGTATTATGGTTGGTAGCCTGACTACAACGGCATTAGGTGATAAGTGGTTAGGAATCGTTTCAGGAATTCTTACTTTTTTAATTATTATCTTTGGCGAAATTACTCCCAAAACCATCGGTCAACGATATGCTGAACCTATTAGTTTATTTTTCGCCATTCCTGTCAAGTTTTTAACCATAATTTTTACCCCTCTAGTTTGGCTAGTGGAACACGCCACATCCCCCTTGGTTAAACGTCAAAGCCTCCCCACTACTGATGAAGCAGAAATTAAATTTTTAACTAATATCGGCTTTCAAGAAGGGGTGATTGAAGATGATGAAGCGGAAATGATTCAGCGAGTATTTCAGTTAAACGACCTCAAAGCTTCGGATTTGATGACACCGAGAATCATTATTACCTATCTCAAAGGTGACCAAACCTTAAACGAATGCCAGTTAGAAATCATTAAGTCTCAACACACCCGTATTTTAGTAATTAATGAAACTATTGATAACGTTACTGGCTTGGTGTTGAAAGATGAATTATTAACTGCCATGATTGAAGGTAATGGCAATCGCCAAATCTACACTCTTCAGCGCCCCGCCCACTTTGTCCCTGAAACTAATCGCGCCGATAAACTCCTCAAAGTATTTCAAGAAAATAGAGAACATCTAGCGGTAGTGCTAGACGAATACGGTGGAGTTGCAGGAGTTGTAACTCTCGAAGATGTTTTAGAGGTTCTTACAGGAGAAATTGTTGATGAAACCGATCGCAATGTAGACTTACAGGAAATTGCTCGTAAGAAGCGTCTGCGGCTACTCAAGTCCAGAGGAATTAATAACGAATAATCCGCCATATTTCTGCTTATAGGTGCGTTCGGTAGGTAAAGGTGGTGGGCATTTAGTTAAGCGAATCTGCCCACCCTAAGATTTGATTATTTAACTGTTTAACTGTGAATAGCGATGATTGCTAATTCGCTCAAACGTGCCATTGTAGACAAAATTTTTGACCATATCCCCTTGATAGAAATCATGGGGAAAACCAAGTTCGATCTGACTCACTTCGTCTAGCTGTTGAATTTGTGCTGTGGATAATTGCCAGTCGGCGCATTGGAGATTATCTTTGATATGAGAAACTTTTCTGGCACCAACGATGGGAATAACACCTTTGCTTAATAACCAACTTAAAGCAACTTGTGACGAACTCTTTCCTGTTTCTTGGGCAACTCGATCGACTTCTTTAGCAATTTTCAGGTTGCGATCGCTCTTATCAATAAAACCCTCCATCATTTCATTATCTAATCTGCGTTCTTCTTTATTCTCGTTATCTTGGGTATATTTTCCTGTAAGCCAACCGCTAGCTAAAGGTGACCATGCAGTTACACCAATATCTAAAGTCCTCGCCATTGGTAACAGGTCTCTTTCTGGAGTGCGTTGGATTAAACTATATTCAATTTGTAAACCGATAAACTGCGTCCAACCTCTTAATTCGGCTAAAGTATTGCATTGAGAAATTACCCAAGCAGGAGCGTCGGAAATGCCGATATAAAGCACTTTTCCCGCTCTAACTAAATCGTCAAACGCTCGCATTACTTCTTCAGCAGGGGTCATAAAATCCCAAATATGCAACCATAAGATATCGATGTAGTCAGTATTAAGGCGTTTGAGACTAGCTTCTACCGACTGCACCATATTTTTGCGCTGATTACCACTACCATTAGGATTTCCATCAGCAAAACCATTAGTGTATTTAGTAGCTAAAACAACAGCTTCTCTTTCCGAAGCAACAAACTCACCCAAAAACTTTTCACTTGTCCCATTAGTATAAACATTAGCAGTATCAATAAAGTTGCCACCAGCTTCACGAAAAACTTGATAAATTTGCTGGCTTTCTTCTTTTGATGAACCCCATCCCCAGTCTTCACCAAAAGTCATTGTCCCCAAGCAAAGTTCTGATACTCTAAGTCCGCTTTTTCCGAGTAGTTTGTATTGCATAATTCTCGTTTTTCTTTGATTTTTAAACTTTATATGTTCAATTTACAGAAGCCGAAAAATTTTTGCTTGAAAGCTTTTGAGCCATTTTTTGAAGATTCTTGCTCAATTACTTAATTTGCGAGCGCACTTTAAGTTTAGATGAGGTGATTATCCTATTGATTCAACCTAAGCAACTCAAAAAACTAAAAATATGCCAGAAATCAAACAAGTAATTCAAGATTACGTATCGGCATGGACATAAACGAGGGAAATATTTAATTTGTGACCAGATAAATCCTCAGGCGATCGCCATAAACCAAACAAAATTTAGCCACTCTATCATTTAGTTACTTACTAAATTCTTGGCTTGCGACCATATATATAAAAAGTAGTGATATCATTCCAGATACCTTGATCGGTTTGTAGGGCTTCTAATTCATTTTCAAACTCTAGTTTAGCTTGGTTCAATTGCTCTATTGAAAGGTGTGATAAAGGAGGAGGATATTGTCCTGGTGCGGGATGACAATTTCCAGACCACATTTTTTTTGTTGAATGATGTCACTGAGTCGTTCGGCATCGCTGCCAGTACCGACCAAAAGTAAGATTAAACTGCGTGTCTGGTTTTGATTACAAACTTTTTCCCAAGCATCAATTAATATATCTAACCCTTTGCGGTGTATTTCAATTCTGCCATGCCATACTACCAATTGGCTAGTTAGGGGAATATCGAGCAAATTTCGCGCTTCATCTCGGTTTGTCGCTTGCCAATCGGTGACATCCATCGGATTAAAAATCTTGGCTATTTTATGAGAGGGAATGCCATATTTTTGTTTGACTCGCTCTATTTCGGTTTGAGCGGGAATAATCAAACCAGCACAGGCTTCAATGGTTAGAGGGCGTAAATAGCGTTCCCAGTAGCTCAGTTGAAAGTTTCCCCCCTGAAAAGTTGCCCATACGGGAATATTAATTAATTTTCCTAGCAAGACACAGGCATCAAACCGAGCGTACTCATATTCTTGACATAAAATTGCCCGACAATTTTCTTGTTTTAACTCTCTCGCCAGCAACTTTAGAGTGGCTAAATAAGGTAACGTATGCCGATAGATTTTTAATTGCCAACGACGCAAGCCTCGGACATCTCCCACAGCTTCTTGAAGATTCCAGCCATAGGGATTGAGGAGGGGACGGCGAACTGCATGGTAAATTTTAGGAGCGGGCAAAACACAAATTTTTGCTCCCGTAGGTATATGGGTATGGTAAGTAGGTTCGCTGACGCGATTGCTCTTTGCAGTATAAAACGGTTTTTACTCCTGATAATTTGAGAGCATTAACATAGCCAAATAGCCAACCGCCAGTCATTTCTTGGCAAAAAGACGCAAACCAAACGTTGATGGTATCGAGAAAATCCTCAATCAAATTGCCCCAATGAAGTAAAGCGATAGTCGGCTGCGAGGAAAAACTCATTAAATTTTGTCTTCTCCTTGCTGCCACAGGTATGCTGTTTCTGTTCCTTTGCCGTGAGGTCGATGGGAATAGTAACTCAGCCAAGTTAGAGGGCTAATTAACCTACAAATCCATTTGCGTTTGCGAGCAGATAGGCTAGAAAATGCCACATCGTGACCCAATACCGTCAGGGGATTGATAAAAGTGGCAGATTTTTGGCAGGGTAAAGTAATTAAACTGTTCAATTCTTCTGGGGTGTAGCCTCGGCGCACGTGACCCCATTCCTGCATTACTTCAATTTCTTCCGGACAAATCGAGCGCAAAAAACTGTAGTAAGGAAATCGCCAATTTTCGTTAGGGGTACTAACTAACAGATATCCACCGGGTTTTAATACTCGTAAAGCTTCAGCAATTGCTTTTTTGTCGTCGGGAATATGTTCTAGAACATCGAACATGGTAACGGCAGCAAAAGAATTATTGGCAAAAGGCAAAGCGGTAGCATCGCCGCAAATAAAACTGACATTTTTCTGGCGGTTACAGGGTGCATCGGCAAAATCTGGATTGAAGTCTAAATTGGTAATCTGCGATCGCGGATATAGTAAAGTGGTTAATCCTCCTTGTCCGCCACCTATTTATAAAATCTTATCGAAATAAATATTGGGAGCAATGCGATGAATAGCACGCATTTTTTCGCGATAGAAAAACCCTAAAGTTAAAGGATAGGGAAAAGGATTTCGAGCCAGAAAGTCTTTTACAGGTGTTTTATTGATTTTGTTTTTAAATTGTAAAGTTGATGACATTATTCTATTTTTGGTTATTAATAATTTTTATTTTTCTGGTAAGGCTTTTTTTTAAAATAATTGGTAATGCTGAAAGTACTTTTTTCAAGGACATATTTTTAGGTTTTGCTGCTTCTTCATAATTTTCAATAGTGGCTTCATAATTTTCAATAGTGGCTTCATAATTTTTAGTTGTTGCTTCATATAATTGTAAATACATTTGTGGATGAACGAGTGAATAGCGAGATTTTTCGCTTTTTTCCCAGTTATCTTTTAGCAATTCGTGCTGTTCTAAATAGTCTTTTTGAACGAACATAAAAGTATTTTGAATATACCAATATTCTACGTTTTGGTTCTGCCATATTTGAGGTCTAATACAGTCGATCGCCTCATAGTTTTTACTTTTAAATAGTTCAATCCAATATTCTGGCCATTGCTCGTTAATATGTTGAGTTCCTCCTTGAAAAGGAATAGCTGCCGAAAATAGAATAGCCGAACCCAATCTGGTTAATGAATCTATAAAAATTTCTGCCGATTCAGCAGGAAGATGTTCTGCTACTTCTAAGGAAACGACTAAATCAAATTTTCTATCTATTGTAAAAGCTTTAGTTAAATCGAATGATACGAACTTATTTGGGGATATTGTCAGGGATTTTTGGTCTACATAATCTCCATCAATCCCTAAAATATCTTCTATACCGTGTTGGTTAAAAACAGATAACCATTCTCCAGAACCGCAACCAATATCAACTACAGAACATGGTTGTACTAGTTCTAAAACCAAAGGAACAATCTCTTGTGCCGATTGTTTCGCTCCTTCTTTCAAATCATTAAAAAAATCTTCTGTATAAGCTTGCATAATAGCTAACGCCTGTAAAAGTATTTAGGTATGTATCGAAAATAATAAAGATTAAAGGCTGTTTTGTTTTTCGAGCTTATTATTTTTGGAGGTTGTTTTTGCTATTACTGGGTAAGATTGCTTGACTTTACCAGGTCTATTTTGCAGATAAAATTGTATTCCTGACATACAGCCCGAAATCTCTGCAAAAAGAGTAATATGTCTAATATTAAAACCTTTAATTAAACCTTTGCTAAATAATTTTGCATACTGCTTCGGTAAAGATAAAAGTAGACGACGCAAATTGCCCCAGTGTTGATATTTTTCGAACTGAATTAAAAGTGCTGTGACATGACCGCGCATATAACTATGAAGCTGCTTTTTAAGACTATTAATATTTCGGCGATGATAGTGATAGACTACAGCAGTTGGATCGTAACGGCAAATCAAACCTTCAGCAAGAAGGCGATACCAGATTTCAGAATCTCCGCTACAGCCAGCAGCACCCATATCTAACCTTTCGTCAAAATACCCTACTTTTTCAAAAGCTTCTCGGCGAAAAGCCATATTAGCACCAGCACCGATTTTCCAAACGGGAACGCCAACAGGCTGAAATTTTTCAAAGTAATGACGATCAAAAATAATTGTTTGATACCCTCGATTGAAGCTCCAGAATTTTTCAAAAATTAATTGTGATTCTGTTGCGAGTTCTCCTGGTAAAACTAGTCCCGTCATTGCCATTACCTTGGGATCTTGGAAATTTTGTCGCAAGCGCCAGAGCCACTGAGGATGGATTTTAACATCATCGTCGGTAAAAGCGATGATGTCTCCATTGCTATGAGCTATTCCAGCGTTACGTGCCACATCTAAACCAGGCTGGGGTTCAAATACATATTTAATTCTCGGCATTTGTCGTACTAGCTGACGGGTGGCATCAGAACTAGGTGCATTGTCCACAACTACAATTTCTTCTGGAGGTTGTGGTAAGTTTTGTAGAGATAACAAACACTCTGATAGCTGCTGGGTGCGATCGCGAGTACAAATTACGACCGAGACAGATTTGTTTACAGAATTTGAGTAAAGTTGCTCTAGCTTGTCTAAAGGACGCTCTAGTAGGTTTTTCAAACTCTCGAAATCAATACAGGCATCTGCCGCAGGAGCGTTTGGTTTTTTGCTCTCGGCAACAGCATAATTTTTTTCGCAGTGATGAGCTTTAACTGCTTGAGTAATTGTTTGAATCGCTAAATTCGTTAACTTATTAGCCGAGATTGGTAGTTGTTCTGAAGAAATTTCTAAATGCCCTAAAGGAATTTCGTGCCACCACAAGACAATATAAAGTCGTCCTGCTGCCAAATCTTTTGAGAGATGGGGAATTTTGTCTAGTTTTAGATGGATAATTTTCCAGGGAACAAAGTTTGACTTGCTCATTGGTACTGTCTCCGAATTTTTTCTATGCGGTGCTGAGAACGAGAATATTCACCAAACAAGCCGACGACTCCGCCCCAAAGTTCTACTAAAATTAAATCTGGTGGTGCTACATATCTTCCTAATAAACTTTTGAGCAGTTGACGAAAAAGTTGTTTAAACCACCATTTAATGAGGCGCAGCCACTGAAGTCTTTTTTCAGGATCTGTTTGATAAGCTTTCGTGGCAAAAGCCATCAAGCTCAAACCCCAAGTCCAATGTTGGTGGCGTAACTGCTTGTATTGTTGGCGATGTTGGTGAAATACAAGATATCTAGGCTCGTATATCAAGGAGTAGCCAGCGCGAATGACACGGTAGAAAATATCGTGATCTCCCCCGCCAGGAAGCGGTTTACCAGTATCTAAAGCTTCGTCAAAGCCGCCTATTTGCTGGAGAATTTCTCTGCTAAAAGCCATGTTACACCCGACTCCAAATTCTCCCGAACCGCAAGGATATAAATAGTTTTCAGGACGAGATTGATCGTAACGAATTTTGTTAAAGCTACGTCGAAAATTCCAGCCCGATCGCGACTCGAATAATATTTGAGCTTCGGTAGCCAATTCGTATGGCAGTACTAACCCCGTAAAGCCTCCTGCATCGGGGTTTTCTGCCCAAGCTTCTAGAAAACCATTCAGCCATTGAGAATCGACTACTACATCATCATCAATAAAGGCTAAAAAATCTCCTGTAGCATTATTTAAAGCCTGGTTGCGGGCAAAATTCAATCCTGGTTTGGGTTCTCGAACATAGTTCACCCTATCTAGAGACTCTATTAATTCCTTGGTACGATTATCACTAGGAGCATTATCGACTACCAAAATATTCCACCAATTCTCTTCTAAATCGTTAGCTCTAATTTTTAGCAGCGACTGTAAGCATCTTGCCAGATTATCGGTACGATCTTTAGTACAAATTGCCACTGTCAGAGATGGTTTCGCAATTGGCTTGGGAGCAGGTGTTAATTCTTCTCTAATGCTTTCTTCAATCAGCTTATTACCAAGTTTTTTGGAGAGCGTCGCACCTAACTCTTCTGGAGTTATTATGCTTTTGGCTGGTAAGGCTCGCATCAAGAATCCAATCGGTCTATTTTTACGACGCACGATTAGAGCAACACCCGTTTCTTCTGTAGATAAGCCTATAGTAGGCAAAGGTTCGGTAACTTCGAGATTCCTAAGCAAATAAGACATAGTTAATCCAATTTATTTATAATTCTTTGCCAACATAGGTATTGCGATTCTGTAAAGCATAGAGTTTGGCAAATAATCCTTGATGCTGTAGTAATTGTTGGAGATTGCCTCGTTCGATAACCCTGCCTGCTTCTAAGACGATAATCTGATCCGCTCCTTCAATTGTGGACAATCGATGGGCGATCGCAATTACCGTACATTTTTTACTGAGTGTCGCGATCGCTTCTTGGATTATGTTTTCGGCGATGCTATCGAGAGCGTTGGTAGCTTCATCTAAAATAAGAATTTCTGGTCGACTAATAATTGCTCTGGCTAGAGCAATACGCTGTCTTTGACCTCCAGAAAGCCGCACGCCCCGATCCCCTACTATGGTGTCGTAGCGATCGGGAAATTGTTGAATAAATTCATGGGCGTGGGCGAGTTTTGCCGCCTGAATAATTTCTGCTTCTGTAGCGTTTAAACGACCATAGGTGATATTTTCCCTGATGGTGGTACTAAACATATAAATATCTTGGCTGACTATAGCGAGACGACTGCGCCAGTCACTTAGATTTAATTGCTCTAGAGGGCAACCATCAACTTTAATCTTTCCCTCATTGGGATCGTAAAAACGGTAGAGTAAATTAATCAGGGTAGATTTGCCCGCTCCTGAAGTACCCACTAAAGCCGTAGTTTTACCTTTGGGAATACAGATAGAGATATCTTGAAGTGCAGTTTTTTCTCCAGATTTATAAGCAAAACTAACGGCTTCAAAAGCGATCCCTTTTTTTAGACCTTTAAAAGGGATATTTCCAGAACGAATGTAGGGTTTGTCGGAGCAATCCAACAAATACATTACCTCATCTACAGAGGTGCTTAGAGAAGATAACGCGACTCGACAACCATCTAATTGTCTGACTTTTGGCTGAAGGCGATAGAGAATAAAAATAAAAGTCAATAGAGTTGGTAGAGCAGTTGAATTTTGCCTTAGTGTTATTACCAACATACTCACTAGTAGAATACCCGAAAGAACTTCTGAAAGAGGATTAACAATTCCAGACAATACATCCATTTGAAAAAAGGTATTTCTTACAGCTTTTGAAGCACGATTAAAACGAGCTTGTTCGTAATTTTCTCTACCAAAATGTCTAATTACTTTCATGCCGCTCAATCCTTCCCACATCTGTTTGGTAAGAATTTGATTGGCTTCTACCGCTTTTTGTCCCAGTTTTTTACTTTGAAGAGTAACAAACATAATTATATAAGAAATAAATAAAAGGGCTGCTGATACTAATAAAGTTAGTTTCCAAGAAATCAGCAAAAGCAAACTTACAAAAACAAAAATCGTACAAATATCAATAATCAAGCCAAATAAAACTGATAGAGCATCGCTTGCACGCCAGGTTTCACTTGCAAGAGTATTAATTAGTTTTCCCAAATCCTGTGTATCTAAAAAACTGTAGCTGACATTAAGAAATTGACGAAATATTCCGATTCGCAGATGATGATTGAGGCGACAATTGTACCAGCTAAAGATTATAGTGCTACTAAAATTTAAGCTGCTTTTAAGAATAATAGTTCCAAAAATAGCACAGCCAATTATTAACAGACGACCCTGAGAGGATACATTAACCAATAAGCGATCGATAAATTCTAAAAAATAATTGTTATTTACTCCTAAAGAGTCAACCGATTCTATACTTTGTAGTAATGGTATAAATAAACTAATTCCCAATCCTTCTGCAAGTGAGGCTAAAAATCCTAAAGTAACAATCATTGGAGTTACCCAGGGATATAATTTAAGTAATGGTAATAAACTCTTAATAGTTGTCCCCATACTAATATATATATGTTGTATAGCAATTTATTTTTCTCAAAAACATCAAAATAATATACTTGTATATTTCTAAAAACTAACTATTTAATTTAGATTGCGATGCCAGCTATTTTCTAATTTGTTTAATTTTAATACTCCATTCCATCTATATTTTAATATTTTTTTGTATGGACTTATAAACCCTCTTGGTTGCGATCTAATAATTTGAATTTCTATTTTTTCTAGATAGTTTAATACGCGATTTTTAGGCATGAAAGTTTTCTTGTTTTTGAATTTATATAGTCTATTTTTTATTTTTGCAATTATTAAATTGGGTAACTTTTTTTCAAGGTTTAGCAGTATAAAATTTTTATACACACCCAGCTTCAGTAACATTTGAATATCGGTCTTAATAATTTCGGATAATAAATACATTGTTGTTGCATATTCTTGAGTTTTACAGCTTTTTTCTAATAAATAATTATAAAAATTACTTTTGCTCCAGCAATAAATATGCTTTGGTATATTTGGATACTTCAATCGCACATCTGTCATGACCGAATTATACGATTTAGCCATTTTAAGATAGTTGTTAGACATACTGTTAAATAATTGACGATATCCAACTAAAAATTTAGGCACTACTTTAAACTGATAAAATTCAGCAATACGCAAATATAAATCCCAATCTTCGCATCCTTGAGCATCTTGTTGTTTTAGTCGCTCGTTATAATTACCTACTTTTCTAAAACAGGAACGATGAATTAATGGTACGCTGGCATTCCCAAGAAAATTGCGATAAATCAAAGGTAAATAAACTTGCCCTTCTACGCTTATTGCTTTTAATAAATAAAAAGAGTCTAGCGAATTACAACAATTTTCGATTCGATCTTCTTCGTCAATTTGGACTGACCAAGTATAAACTAATCCTACCGATGCTTCGGAATATGAAAATACTTCTACTTGCTTTTCTATTTTCTGAGGATACCAAATATCGTCGGCATCAATAGGGGCGATATATTCTCCTTTGGCTTTAGCTATAGCTAAATTTCTGGCTTTAGCTACCCCTGAGTTGGGCTGTTGTAGTAAGATTATCCGACTATCTTTTTTAGCGATCGCCTTCACTATTTCCGCTGTGCGATCCGATGAACCATCATCTACTACTAAAACTTCTATATTCTTATATGTTTGATTGAGAATAGAATCAAGAGTTCTAGCAATAAATCGCTCTGCATTATAAGCTGGTATGATTGCAGATACCAAAGGATTCATTAAATTGGTATTTAACACCTAATTAAACGTTCTCAAAAAAGTCTTTTTATGGTTTTAAGAATAATACAGCAAACCAAGTCTTTATAATATAAAAATTAGATAAATATTAGCTTAACTACTTATATTCAGAGTGTTAGGTCTACCCCCCTCTCATCCAGACCCCCGCCACTACATACACCTACTTGGTGGGAGAGTGCTGGGCTTTTGGCAGGAAACAGCAATTCTCATTTTAAGATTTCATGACATAAAAACCCTTGCACAATAAGGGTTTAAGAATTCTTAAAGATCCTGGGTATCGCTGAAATGGCGTAAACTCGTTTCAAAATGAGAATTGCTGGAATAGATTAAGTCAGCCTAATTTGCTTCTTATTTGGTTTTAAGCTGGATTGTATCTGCAAACTCCAAGTAAGACCAGCTACTTAAAGTATTGATTATACAAGGTATCGGGATGACAGGATTTGAACCTGCGACATCCTGCTCCCAAAGCAGGCGCGCTACCAAGCTGCGCTACATCCCGTTGTATTTTTCATACTTAGCTAGAATAGCACAATTTGACCTAATAATTATTGACAACTGCCGGGATCGATAAAGTTTCTCCAATATCTAGCTCAAAAATCAAAGTTAGGCATTAGCTGCAAGACTCCCATACCCAAATCTGTGCCATTGATTGATTTGACTTCAAATAAAGCTAACATATCTTTCGCTTTAGGATTTCCACGGTTTACTCCTGTTGCTCCCATAGCAATAACCAACCCACAGTATCCTTGAGTCTTTTGGCAACGTTGATGCCATTTTTCTAATGCTTTGGCTTGTTGTATCACATCCTGAGAATATTCGGCAAATATATACAGTTCATCATCTTCTGTTTGTAGCAGCCCCAACTCATAAACCTCGCCACTAAAAGGATCGTGCCCAGGATTAAAGCAAACGGCTTTTAAACCCCCAGCATTTTTGATTCTAGTGATTAAATGATTAGCTTTGGGCCGAGTAGTTTGAATAAAGATAGTCGGCAGTTCACTAGCTTTAGAGGAAACCTTGGCAGATTGACAGTAGGTTTTGGGCTGGTGTTTTAATTGTTTGACTAGTTCTCTAGGTATACTGGCTAGACTAACTAAAGAACCGTCAGGAATTAAATCTTCTTGAATAGGAAGATCGACTTCTTGAGTAATTGTATCGAGGCGATCGCTTTGCCGCATGCTTAATAACTCCGTTGCCAGCTGTGGCAAAGTGGAGATTTTGGTAGAGATAATTTTTTTATCTTTTTTGGGACTAGGAAGAGTAATTCGATAAGACTTAGATATTGCCTCAATTGGATCTTGGGTTAAGGCTGAATGATTGCGACTACAAAAACGAAATAAAGATTCCAAGGTTGCATAAACGATTTTAGTCTCCGCTTCGTCTAAAAAATGTCGCATTCCTTCAAAAGGGTGCAGACTGCCAAAGAAAGGTTCAATCGATACTTCATCTAATAGCTCTTCTGGTGCTTCTTCATAATTAAGAAACCAACAATCCTGTGCCAAAAAGGCTTTTTCTAACTCTGCTGCTGATTTATTTTCGCCTAATGCTGCTGCCCTAAACTGCTGAAGAGAATCCAATGAGCGATATAGCAACACGCCGTATTCAGCGGACATCATGCCCATAATGCAGATGTATACTCGATCTATCTCGCAGTCTTTTAATTCAACTTCCAGGATGTCGCTATCTGCCAAAAGCTCCCAAGGTGCGCTGTCCCAAATTTTACCAGCAACATCTTTAATTGCCTTTTCGTAGAGATCGGGAAGAGGATCAGGCTGATCCTCATCAATAGCTGCAAAACCTTCAAAAAGACGATCGATTAAAGGAAGTTGAGGAGAATATTCAATAGATATCTCCAAATTTTGTAATACTCCCCGCAGAAAAAACTGAATTTCGCGATCGCGCACCACAATTTTTTGCGGGCGGTTAGGCTGACCTGGGTGATGGGGAGATTCAATAGCGCGTAATAAAGTCCGCACCACGGCTTCAATACCCATATCTTCAGCTACTACATCCATTGCTCTGACTGCGCCTTCTGAGCCGTCAACCCAAATAATACATTCTTCATCGGCATTGTTAACACTATCTAAATGTGATGCCATACTGCCCAATGGACGACGATCGCCTTCCCAAACAACGTTCGCCAAGGGAATTTTTTGCAGTCTGCTTCTGGTGGTGGGCGGGAGAGTCGTCATAAATATTTGTAACTATGTCCTTTAATTAACAATACCTGCTTTGTTTCGCTGGGGTGCCTGCAATAATAAACCATATTCCATACCTTCAACTACTGCTTGGTAAGAAGCATCCAAGATATTGGCAGATACTCCAATCGTCGTCCAGCGGTTAACCCCATTACTTGATTCTACTAAGACACGAGTTTTTGCAGCTGTTCCTGAACTACCATCGAGAATACGAACTTTATAGTCTGCCAGATAAAAATCGGCAATTTGAGGATAAAATTTCACCAATGCTTTGCGTAAAGCCCGATCCAAAGCTGCTACTGGGCCATTTCCTTCTGCTACCTCCAGCAGATTTTCACCATCAACTTCTACTTTAATTGTAGCTAAAGCTTTGCTAGCCAAATTATCTATCTCCTGATGAATATTGCAGTGAACCTGAAAACCTTTGAGTAGAAATAACTGTTTTCCCGGTTCGAGTATAGAGCGCATTAGTAGTTCAAAACTGGCTTCGGCTGCTTCAAATTGATACCCCTGGTTTTCTAATGTTTTCAGCTTATCTAAGATTTGGCGACAGGTTACATCTTGTTTACTTAGGTTAATGCCAAACTTAGCTGCATAGTGTAAAACATTGCTCAAGCCTGACTGATCTGAAATGACGATTCTTCTTTGATTGCCGATTAATTCAGGTTGAATGTGTTCGTAGGTTAAAGGATTTTTCTCAACTGCGGCAACATGAACTCCCGCTTTATGGGCAAATGCCGAACGCCCGACAAAAGGGGCATGGTCATCGGGAGCTAAGTTAACTATTTCGCTGATTAGACGGCTAGTTGGACTTAGTTTAGCTAGCTGTTGCTGTCGTAAACACGGATAGCCCAGCTTTAGCTGTAAATTGGGAATCAGAGTACAAAGATTAGCATTACCGCACCTTTCTCCATAGCCATTAATTGTTCCCTGAATCATCGTCGCTCCTGACATCACCGCTGCGATCGCATTAGCTACTGCCGTTCCGCCGTCATTGTGAGTATGTATCCCTAACTTGCCGTGCAATTCTGGTATGGCGTCAATTATTTCTGTGACTATCTGAGCTATTTCGTGGGGTAATGTACCGCCGTTTGTGTCGCACAAAGCTAACCATTCGGCCCCTGCCGCCCAAGCTGTTCTCAGCGTTAAGAGGGCGTATTCTGGATTATATTTATAGCCATCAAACCAATGTTCGGCATCATAAATTACTTTTCTACCTTCCTGGCGTAAATATTCAATTGTGTCGCGAATCATTGCCAGGTTTTCTTCTAGACTAGTCTTTAAGGTTTCCGTAACGTGGAGATCCCAAGACTTACCAAAAATTGTTACCCAATGAGTGCCTGCTGCCAAAATCGCCTGAAGCATTTTATCTTCGACAACGGATACGTTAGGACGGCGAGTGGAGCAAAAAGCAACTATTTTGGCATTTTGTAGCGGTTCTTCTTTTAATTTCCAAAAAAACTGGACATCCTTCGGATTTGCTCCTGGCCATCCCCCTTCAATAAAATGCACTCCTAGTCGATCCAGTTGTCGCGCTATTTTGAGCTTGTCACCTAATGATAAAGAAATTCCTTCTCTTTGAGAACCGTCTCTTAGAGTAGTATCGTAAACCTGAATTACTGGTTTTTGATTCATGGAGTCAAATTTTGCTTCAATTAAAGTTAACAAATGCTAAGTTACTTAAGATAAATATTATTTTGCCGAGACTAGTAATTGATTATGCCTACCGTAACTGTACGAGGAAACACTTTTACCTGTGAGTTTGGCGCAAATTTACGCAGAGTTTTATTGAAACACAAAATCAAGCTCTATAACGGTAAATCAACAATTATCAACTGTACAGGGCTCGGTAGTTGCGGAACATATGCCGTAGAAATAATTGGTCAGGTTTCTCCTGCCAACTGGAAAGACAAGGCGGTAGCGATCGCGCCTTGCCTCATTCCTCAGAACAAAATCGCCGTCTGGCTTGCCAAACTGAAGTTTTAGGCGATATCGAAGTGATTAAATATGATGGCTTCTGGGGACAAGGAAATTCAGTTATCAGCTAACCGTTATCAGTAATTAGTAATTAAAGAATTAAAGTGAATATTTTCAAAATTTCTCCTCTTATCCGCATTACTCTTTTATGTCTTTATATTGCTTTGACAGTTCCCTTACCTTTTTTAGCTGACTTTACTGATGCACCAGTACCTTCTTGGCTATTGTGGATGGGAATTGCTTTAGGTGCGATCGCCTTATATGCTGCTCTTAGTGAAAGAGTCATTCTAGACGAGGATAAAATACAGGTTGCTTATCCTAATTGGGTTCCCTCATTTTTTCGCCAGGGTTGGTCTTTGTCTTGGCAGGAAATTAATAACCTGAAAATGCGTACCACAGGACAAGGTGGAATGGTCTACTACTTGACTTCTCCTACCGCCGAAAAAGCCTATTTGCTGCCGATGCGCGTTGCTGGCTTTAATCGCATGGTCAACCTAGTTAGCGAGAAAACAGGCATTGATACTTTTGATATTCGTCCCCTAGCGCAACCCTGGATGTATCTAATTCTATTTATTTTTACGATGTTCTTATGGCTCATTGACGGTTGGACAATTTGGACAGCAACTCATCTTTCTATTTGACTAGATTAATTGTTTTCAACAACACTATTCGGGTAAGCGGTAACTACTCGGATTGTTTTCCTGAGTTTTTTAATCCCAAATATATATATAATTGTTAAGAAAGATAAATACAACTAAAGTTATACAACTAATTTCGCTACAGCTATATAATTAAATGCTTTTGTTCAACTCTGTCGAGCCAATCATCCGTCGCAAGCAACACGCATTAGATTTTCAAGATCGTCAAGGACTAGTAACACTTAAACTGCAAATTAGCAACAAAATTTTATTTAATAGCATTTATACCAGAATCGATCAGGTTTTTGGATTCTGGGGGTTAATTACGGCAATTATCTTTTTTACGGCCCAGTTTGCACCGATTAACTGGACTACTCAGGCTGCTTTTTGGTCCGTATTAACTGTTTTTGGTACAGTGGTAATGAGCGTCTTGACTAATTTTTGGGTAAAGGTAGAACGATTGCGTTGGGTATTGTATGCCTGGATAGTTCTGATGTTGGGTGGTGTAGCTATCACCGACTTAGGTATTCTCTGGGGATGGGGAACGGTTTTGATGCACCTATGTCATTTGTGGCTAGGGTTAAGCGCAATGGGCTATTTCTGTACGTGGTTGGGATTGCGATCGCGTGCTTTTGCGATCGCTGGACTATTTCATCTTTTAGGAATATTAATTCTACCCCTATGCACTGGCTGGCAATTTTTAGCCACAGGTTTAATCATGACAGCGAATTTGCTAATATTTGCGGAAACTCAATGGGATATGCGTCCTCCCATTGATAATTACAGCCTATTGACTGAAAAACAAAAAGAATTTAACCGCGAACAATATTTAATTCGCCAGACCGAATCAGTGTAAAGATGTCTAGGGTAGGGGCGTTTCTCCTTCCCAGATGCTACGCAAACGCGAAACGCCCCCATAAGGTTTATGTCTGTTTGGTAAAAAGAACTCTAGCGAGGAAAGACTGAGCGATAGGCTTCTACTCCCTCATATCCATAGCGGTTGTAACCCTTAGTTTGAATCAATTCTTCTAAATAACGCATTCTCTCTTCCGAAGCAGGGTGACTGGACAACAAAGAAGCACCTGTACCAGATTCTCCCTGAAGTTTTTTCAGCTTTGCCATCACGTTATATAAACCATCCGCCGAGTATCCAGCAGCATCTAGTACCCTCAAGCCCAAGATATCCGATTGTTTTTCTTTATCACGGCTAAATTTTTGGTTGAGCAATAATCCACCTACTTGAGAAGCAGCTCCTGCTCCTCGTCCAATCATACTAGTTATTAAATTTGAAGCTGTGCCAGTCAATGCAGACTCACCAATTTGTTTATAGCTGTGAGATAAAACAGAGTGGGCTATTTCGTGCGCTAACACCCCAGCTAATTCTGCTTCAGAATCCATCAATTCCAACATTCCTGTATGAAAAAATATTTTACCTCCAGGCAAGGCAAAAGCATTCGGGGTAGGATCGTCAACGATATTAAATTCGTATTCAAATTCATTCCTTCCCATCAATTTAGCCAATTTCTGACCGATATCGTTGAGGTATTTTAGTTGTTTTTGATCGGAGACCATTTTTGATTGAGCCTTAATGCTTTGAGCAAAAGATTGTCCCGCACTTTTCTCTCCCGCTAATAACATTTGACCAATTTCCAAAGCACCAAGTTCATTTCCCGTAGCAACCTGACCAATACTGCCGAGGATTCCTGAAGTGGTAATTTTAGAGTTGAGCTTTTTCTTGTATTGTTCAAAGTATTGGTTAGCTGCCTGTTCGTAAGCTTTGCTTTTTTGATTGTTGGGATAGCTGTAGGCAAATTCCCGCGCTGCAATTGAGGCTTCTAAAGGTTGACCGTAGAGCAATAACAGGTCAATCTTAGTATCTAAGATATCTTCTCTGGCTGGATACATTTCCGCAGCTTTTTCAATAGTCGCTAAAGCTGGTTTTTCTTCACCATAAAGATCGTAAGTATCAGCTAGCAAAATATGACCAGGAATAAATCCAGGATACTCTTTGACTAAGCTTTGTAATGGCTCAAAAATTTTGCCAGTAATTTCTAATTCGGTTTCAGGATTGGCTTCAATTGCTTTATTAGCCGTGTTCCAATATTGCTGACCTTTAGCGTCCAGTTTTGCTAAGTCATCTATTGCGGGAGGAACAGTTGCTGTAGCAGCAAATGCTGGTTTTACCTGCTGTTGAATTTCCTTTGCTTGACTTAAATTACCTTGACGATAATAGTAATCTGCCTCTGACAATTTTTGATAATAAGTGTTACTAAAATCAAGCTGTTTAAATGTCTGAGCAATAGTAAAGCTAGAAGTTTTATCTAGTTCTTGAATAGTAAATTTTGCTGAATCTAAGTTTTCAGCGTGAACTAAATTATTAGTAATAATAGCTAATGTAAATCCAAAAATTATAGCTACTAGTTTATAGACGTTTGACTTTTTTGCAAAAAGCATTGTTGTATTCCAGATAAATATTTAAAGCCGATAAATATTAACTTTTCGCCTAAGTATATATACAAAGACTTGTTTTAATTTTATTTTTTCTCTGAATTATCTTGCTGATTTATTTTAGCTTTTGCTTCAAAATTTACCAGAGCAAATTGAGAGTGCCGTTAGCTAAATAATTTTTAATTTAGACTTGATAAAGTTTTGTTAGCTTGATATATCGCCAAGCAATAATGTAGTTTTATCAAGCCAAATATTTTTGTTTTTTGCATGAGGAAATTAACAATTCATCTATATGCTTACTTAAATCAAATGACGTTAAAATCTAGCCGAAAGTGCCGAAATAAGAAAATTTAATTTATTTGATACGATTGAGAAAAAGTGAACCGATCCGTCTGAGATCTGACTGTAAAAGTGTCCCCGTGCATGATTCACTAAAGTACTAGCTTCGCGTCCTAAAGTATACCGCTTCGCGACACGTAGTTAGTCATGCACGGGCATATCGCACAGATAAACGCAGATGAACACGGATGATTGATTTGCTTACCAACCATGTTTGAGTTTTTAGTAAGTTATCGATATCGCCAGCTATTGCGCGAGAATTGATATTATTACTTCGATCGGCGAGAAACCGCGAGATTATTGAAGATGCACGACGGTAACTCCAGCACCACCTTCGTTTTGGGGAGCAAGTTCAAATTTGTCTACCTGGGAATGACGCTTGAGGAATTCATGAACTCCTTGGCGTAAACGTCCTGTTCCTTTGCCATGAATAATCCACAATACTCCTGATTCTAGGGCGAGAGCGATCGCATTATCGATTTCTCTTTCTGCATTGTCTACCCGTTGACCACGAATATCCAAGGTGTTTTTAGAAGTCCGCACCATTACCGCTGGCTTTTTGGGCTGAGTTTGTGCCACAGCTTTCTTGGTATTCTTGGCTTTGGGCTTAACTTCGGCTTTCTGTCCATCTAAAGATTCAATTTCTGCTAAACTAATACTCATTTTCATGATGCCAAAGCGCACTGTTAGCTGTTCTTCTGCCTCATCAATACTCAGTACCTCTCCTGTTTGATTAAGACGAGGAATCCTAATTTTTTCTCCTACCTGGGGTTTATAGCTGGGTTTGGGTGGCTTTGGTGTCTGAGTTTTGGCTAATTCCTTGGTGGTAAGATCATTTAAAGCTTCTGTTGCCTGTTGGGTTTTCTGCATAGTTTGCTCGCCCTGCTGTAAGCGACGAATAACTTTTGCCACTTCTTTTTTGGCTTCGGCGATCGCTTGTTGCACCGCTTGTTCTTGATAGACTTTTAATGACTGTTCTCTTTCCTGCAAAGCAGAAGCTTTCTCTGATACTTCTGAATAAAAACGCTCTGTTTGTTCTAGTAGCTTACCCGCTTCCTGGGCTTTTTCTTCCTGTTCTCTTCTTTGTGCTTCTAAGGCGGCAATTACCTGGTTGACATCTTCTGATGAACCCGTACCTACTAAAGACCGAGCCTCCTCAATAATATCTGAATTTAAGCCTAAACGTCGAGCAATAGTTAGGGCATTGGAACGTCCAGGAATTCCCCACAACAATCTATAGGTAGGCTGGAGAGTACTATCGTCAAACTCCACCGAAGCATTTTCAAACCTGGCATCTTGATATTTTAGGGCTTTTAATTCTCCATAGTGAGTAGTGGCAATAGTTAACAAACCATGTTCTGCTAAGTGTTTGAGCAGAGCGATCGCTAAAGCACTCCCTTCAGCGGGATCTGTACCTGCGCCAACTTCATCTAGCAAAATTAGAGAATTGCCATTATTCTCGTTTAAAGCGGCCATAATACGACTAATACGGCGAATATGGCCTGAAAAAGTTGATAAGCTCTGTTGTAAAGACTGCTCATCTCCAATATCAGCCAAAACCACATCAAACCAAGGTAATTCTACAGGCTCTTTGGCAGGAACAAACATTCCTGCTTTGGCCATCAGCGCAGCTAAGGCGATCGTTTTGAGGGTAACGGTTTTACCGCCCGTGTTTGGCCCCGTAATCGCTACTACTCTTGTTTCGGGTTTAACTAAGACATTAATCGGAACTACTTGCGATCCCTCTTCGTGGCGTTGTTGCCAAACTAACAATGGATGACGCAAACGACGCAGGGTAGTAGTTTCACCTTTGGTAGTGTCAATAAACTGAGGCGGATTAGCTTCTAACCATAAGCCATAACGCGCTCTCGCCGTAGCCAAATCGAGCATTGTTGCGACAGCTAAAACTTTCTCTAAATCTTCTTGTACCTCTGCCACTTTTTCCGACAGCCCTTGTAAAATAATTTCTTCTTCTCGTTTTTCCTGACGCTCTTTTTGCCGAAGCTGATTACCCAACGGCACCACCGCATTGGGTTCAATGTAGTAAGTAGAACCTGTACTAGAAACATCATGGACTATTCCTTTGATTGTTTCTTTCTGGGCTGGTTTAACGGGCAAGACAAAGCGATCGCTCCTTTGAGTAATTACCGCTTCTTGAATTGCCGTGGAGTTGCGCTGCATAATTCCCTGTAGCGTTTTATAAATTCGCTCACGTAGGTTTTTAATTTCACTACGGATATCCGCTAGCTTGGGATTAGCGCGATCGGTTATTTCAGCGCGATCGTCAATACAGTGATGTATTTCTTGCTCAATTTCAGGATAGGTGCGAACATCAGTAACTAACTCGGTCAAAGTTACTAATTCTTCGCTGCGATCGTCAATTAAGCGACGCAGATAACGCATTCCTGCCAAGGTTGTAGCCAAATCTAATAATTCTTGCGCTGATAATATTCCACCAATACCAGATCGTTCTAAAGACGCACCGACATCTTTTATGCCTTTAAAAGTCCATCCCGAATTTAATCCTTGTTCTAGATTATATATTTCTTTAGTTTGAGCAAGTAGCCTTTCGCTCTCTGCTTGGCTAGTAGGTAGTCTCAATTGACGCGCTGCTACCACGCCTAACTTAGTTGCTGCGAAGGTGGACAAATTTTGGCATAAACGTTGCCATTCCAATAAGTCGAGAGTTTCAGTGGTAATCAAAGTCAGTTCGGGGTACTTCTACTTAATTATTGACAGATTAAAACAAAAAATATGAGTATGTGAGTTACGCTATATTAACAATACTTGACACAAGTAAACCCTGCAATGAAGGGATAGTAATTATTATGAAAAATAAAGAGAGTAAATTTGGCTTCACTAATTTTGCCGAGATTTGGAATGGTCGTTTAGCAATGATCGGTTTTGTCTCTGCTATTATTTTAGAACTAAATACGGGACATGGGGTTTTAAGACAGCTTGGTTTGATGTAAATAACAGCTTTTGATTAAATATTGTTTAACAGCCCTTTGATGAGAATTAATTGAATCAGGGGTTTTTTGTTTTTTTATCCCATTGAGCAAAAGTCATTAGAGATTTAGTCGTGGACTGAGCAGTCTGAAATCTGGCTGTAAAAGTGTCCCCGTGCATGATATGCCCGTGCATGATTAGCTCCTACGTCCTAAAGGATACCGCTTCGCGACGCGAAGCTAGTCCTTTAGGGCATATCGCACAGATAAATACAGATGAATACAGGTGAATACAGATGATTGATTTGCTTACCAACCGCGTCTAAGTTTTTGGCAAGTTTTGGTAGGATTTGCGATCGCGCTTTTACAAGAATTGACTTAGTATACTGGTGGGCTATATTGAAAATTTCTCTTCCAAATCCTGAGCAAAAATTCCTCCAGGCTTTAAACAATGTCAGAATTTAGATAATGTTTTCGATATCTTCTGGCATGATGGTCACAATGTTCTTCTTATTAAGCTGAGAAAGTTTGGTTAATCTTGTAGCTTGTTTTTCTATTGTTTTCTCAAAAAGATTACGTACTAACCTACCATTGCCAAAATCTTTATCTCTTTGATGATATAACTTGGTAAACTTGGTTAACAAAGCTTTTTTAGCCTCTTTATCTAGTTGATAATGATTAGAGTCGCAAATCTTTTGAAAAATAGCGAGTAATTCAACAGGTTGATAATCTTCAAAAGTAAAATAGCGGGTAAATCTTGATTGTAAGCCAGGATTGGATTGAATAAAGCGAGACATTTCATTAGGATAACCTGCGACAATAACTACTAAGCGATCGCGATAATCTTCCATTCTTTTTAGTAATGTATCGATTGCCTCTTGACCAAAATCATTACCTGCATTTTCGGGTTTTAAAGTATAAGCTTCATCAATAAACAGTACGCCATCTAAAGCTAATTTAATTAAATCGTCGGTTTTTTGTGCAGTATGTCCGACATACTGAGCGACCATTCCTGAACGATCTGTTTCAATACAATGTCCTTTTTGAAGAATGCCTAATTCTTGATAAATCTTACCCATAAGACGAGCAACCGTAGTTTTTCCAGTACCAGGAGAACCATAAAATACTAAATGTAAAGTAATCGAAACTTTAGACAATCCAAGTTCTTGTCTTTTCTGTTGAATTTTTAGAAAGTTAATTAAATTATTAATTTCTGATTTAAGTTTTGTTAATCCTATTAAGCTATTTAATTCTCGTAGTATCTCTTCTATATTGTCTAAATTGTTTTTAGCTTCATCTTGATTTTGGGTAACCTTGTTGTTGATATTTTCTGTGTGGTTGAGAGTCTTAATAATAGCTCGATCCTTTGCTTGACTTAACTGAAGTTTTAATAGTTCTAGTTCCCGATCTATACCAGGACTATGTTGGTTGTAAGCTCCCCAACTATACATTTCAGAAATATCCTTATTTATTTATAACAATCAATATTTTAAACTTCATCAAAATAATAAAGCTGTGATTAAGATCAATAGTTAAAACTTTAAAATAACGTACTTTAAATAGATTAGTTTATTTCATTATTAATTAATAGTTTGTCATCAATTAACATGACTATAAATATTTTTAAAAATCTCTAAATGTTCTTGTAGCAGGACAATAGTGTTAGCAGCGATCGCGATCTAGAATACGGCTTTAATTGTGAACAAGCCAGCGATAAGCACCAGTAGAACGATAACGTAATAGCAATAGCAATTCTTCGTTTAATGCGCGATCGCTGCAATCGTCGTACGACTCGGTTTAATTTTCTTCATCTGGCTAAAAGCTCTTTCTTAATTGTCAGATAACGCTGCTCAATATCTTTTTTGTCTAATTCTTCGGATATAGCTTGCTGGCTATTGCGTCTAATCATCTCAGCATGACGCAAAAGTATTTTGCGCTCTTGAGGAGTTGATGTAAAACGAGCAACTGTGGCGATCGCTTCTAACAAACGAATAGTTACAGCAACATCGCTTTTGCCGTACTGTCGAATCTGATTAAAAGCCGTATTAATTAACCCTGTAAATGTTACTCTTTCGACAATAACGCGAAGATTTTTATGGTCATCGTAACGGTAGGGAGAAGGAAAGTTTCTTTGGGCGAGGCGAGACAATCCTGCACTGAGGCGATCTATACAGCGAATTGCGGTAAACGGGTCGTTAACACCAGGAGAAATGGCGCGTAAGGCGATTTCAACTAATTGTTCGATGGGAAATTCTACATCTTGTTGCTCGGTTCGTTCCTTGTCTAAAATAAAAGCATCGTTTAGCTGTTTAGCAAGTTGTCGCGTGATCCGTTCTCTAGGATAAACCATTATCAACTCACTACCTTTGACGATAAACTGACCAGGGCGATAATTGAGACGCAATAGCAAATCGTGCTTACAGGCAAACTTCATTAATTCTTTATTGTCGATCACCTGTAAATAACCATTACTCTGCGCTCTCACCCTGTAAGCATCCGAGTCAAAATCGGTTGGAAGTTCTTCTGTTGACTGCGTTAATTGGGATACACCTTGTCCGATTCTTTCGGGAAAGAGGCGATCGATGGCGCGGTCTAAATCGGCACTCGTTTCGACAATAACGTGGGACACCTGAATGATGGTAGAAGCATGATCGATAAAGTAGATCAATACGCCGATCGAAGCGATCGCCAGTAGCAAACCCACTGTAACAGATAGTTGTGGTACAAAGGAATTGTAATCGTCTCCGTCTCCACGAATAGTTCGCAGGACAAGCAACGAATAAATGAATGTCCCGATAAATGTACCCAAAACAATTTGATTGCCCTTATCCTGCATAAAGTTACGCAGTAGCCTAGGGCCGAAATTAGAAGCAGCTAACTGAAGCGCTACAATCGTAATCGAAAAGACTGTACCAGTAACGCCGATAGTGGAACTGGCAACGGCACTAAGCACTTCACGCGCTCCGTTAGAGCCACCAGTATATATCCAGCCCCATTTCTCCAGTGGTCCATAATAGCCTAGGTGATCGAGCCTTAGCATAGTAAATGCTAAGGCGAGCGCTACAAACGCAAAGATAGTGGGCAAAAACCAGTAACTAGAGTTAAGCGAGTCCCAAAGTTTGCCAAGTTTAACATTTTTCATAGTTGCTCCTGGCTCGAGTTCGTCTGTTTTTCCTGTCCACTGCTACCGTTTCTCGACGCTCGCATTTGCGCTATGCTTCTAAGAGAATCGCTAATGCCGCGAGCTTTTGGAACTTCCTTGTTTCCTGCTGGCCAACCTTCTCTCTGACGAGAGCGATCGCCGTCTGTCTCTTCGGTTTGGTCGTGGAAAAGTATTTGTTGGCTTGGAAAAGGCAGATCGATTCCATTAGCCGTCAGTTTATTTTTAATTGCTGCCAAAATTTTATCACGTGCGTCAAGATCGTCTGATCTTCGCGGTGGTTTAATCCACCATCTGGCACGGATATTGACAGTGCTTTCAGCAAGATCGACTACTAACACGTCAGGAGCAGGCTCTCTAAGCGTTGTATCTATACTGTAGATCGCTTCAAGCATCAACTGTTTTGCTCGATCGAGGTCGTCGCCATAACCAATACCGACATCGTATTCCATTCGACGACTTTCAAAAGCTGTGTTTACGGTGACTGAATTGGTAAACAGTTCAGAATTGGGAATAACAATGCGACGACCATCATAGGTTCTAATCGTAGTCGCACGGGTTTGAATATTTTCAACCGTTCCTTCATATTCTTGGAAGACAATCTGGTCGTCAATTTGAAATGGCTCTGTCAAAAGAATTAAAATACCAGCTAGAAAGTTCTGCAAAATATCGCGAAAAGCAAAACCAATAGCAACACCACTAATTCCTAATAGTTGCACCAAATCTCCCGCCCTAAATGTTGGGATAATAATAGACAAAGCGACAAACAAACCAATGAGAATGACCGTTCCTTGAGCTAAGCGTCCCAACACCATTCCCAAATTTCTCGCTTGTCGATGCCTGCGGGTGAGACGTTTAACGACTATTTTTAGCCATCTGGCGGCGAAAAAAAACGCGAAAAAGGCGATCGCAGCTAAGACAATATTGGGCAAGATGAGAATAGAACTATTAATTAATTCTTCAATTTTTGCCCATGCTGCTGCAATTGTTTCTTGGAAATTCATGGTTAATTTTGTTCGACTTAGGTTTCATTTTTTGAAGAGAGTATTGATTAATATAATTAAAACAACTGTTTTGTAAATCCATCTTAGGTTAGGTATTTTTCCTCCCCCAATTAATTACGCGCCAGAACTTATTGTTTTTACCCTCCCAGCCTCTCGGTAACATGAATTTCAACGATATTATTTCTTTCTGGGCTATTTGCTATCGCACTGGCATTAGTGCATTTCTTGGCAGGTAGGTTGCGCTTTTAAAAACTACCCCTCGTAACATTTGGCTATCGTTTGCCAGTGGAGTTTCAGTTGCCTACGTTTTCGTTCATAATTTTACCCGAACTTAGTCAAGCTCAAAAGACTGCTACGGGAGTAATGGGCGAAGCAGTGCTTTTTTTAGCTAATGTGGCAAGAAGCCCGACATCATAATCTTGGATTTGATGTTCGGATGAATTGCCAACAGGGTGTAGATCGGGTAACCGATTCGTAGTATGATAGTTTTAATTTTTGATAGGTCTGCATGGTAATGACATGGGCTGTTGATTCGGGGAATAGCGGTAAGAGGGATGTAGCTTTGTACGTGAACCCGACCCGCCGTAAGGGAATAACTTACGATCCAAGTAGCGATACCTGTACAAGTAAAATCCAAGTATTTTGACCTGCGGGACGCGGGGCAAAGCCTATCGCCTGGACTTAAGACCAAACTGTGCTTGCATGGAGAGGCAGACCTTTGGGTAGGAAGCCGACATCGTAATCTTTGATTCGATGTGGGTAGTTCACTATCGCGTCAAGGCAACCAAAGAGCAGGAAGAGACGTGAGAGAAACGGAGGTTTTTTGGCTGCACGTTGTTTCTTTTGCTCTCTACAATGGGCTAATTGGCTATCTGCTGGTACATCGGGAAGAACCAGGGTTTTTGAGTTTATGTTTCTTTTTCTTGGCAATGGCGTTGCATTTTGTGGTCAATAACTTTGGGTTACGAGAAAATCATAAACACGCCTATCATAATCTCGGTCGTTGGATACTAGCAGCAGCAATTATTTTTGGCTGGGTAATTGGGTGTCGTTTTTGGTCGTTTGCCTTAAATGCAGGGATCTATGCAATACTATTGCTGGCATTATAAAAGGGGGAGCCTGAATCGATAAAACTCTTCACTTTTTCTCTAGTCTGTGGGTGAAAGTGCCATCGGACTCAGTTTACAGATTGTTGAAATTAATTCTCATTTGCTTCTAAAATCTATTGTTAGTAGAGCGATCGCGCCAGATAGCTAATTATCCACCGCTAACAAATGAAAATACTTACAGAAGAACAATTATTAGAGCAAACTTTAAACACGAGAGGAACAAGAGAACTAATTTATAATGTCGATGGTTTTGATCGGATTGAAAATCTACAACATAGTTCATATCAAAGCAGTATCAAAATAGACTCAATGCCTTATATCGCAACAGTGATGATATCCAAGATGTCGATCAAAATATTGAGCGGTTTTATATTTCCGCTGTGGTGACTTAGAAGATTGGCGATCGCACTGACCTTAATTTTGAATTAGAATATCTTAACGAAGATCGACCACCTAGTTTTGGTGTTTCTGCCATTGGTGACGAGATTGCCGATGTTCCCCTGGATCGTATTACGAATGAAGCCGACGACTGGGCTTGGTCAGTTACGGGAAGAGCTACTCCTTTGTCATTAATCTTATTTTTCGTGCAAACCCCCAGAGTTATCGTCTCTTTGTTTGCTGGAGTCCTAGTCGATCGCTATAGTCGTAAACTGCTAATAATTATCAGCGATTTGGCAGCAGGGACTTCCACAATTGCTATTCTGGTACTTTTTTTTACCAACAATCTTGAAATATGGCATCTATACTGCACCGCAGCAGTAAATAGTCTGTTTGGCTTTCTTCAGGGGTTAGCTTACTCTTCCTCACTCTCTCTCATTGTTTCCCCGCAACATTACACCAGAGCTACCGCGTTTAATTCGGTTCAGATATCTGGGTCTTATATTTTAGCTCCTGCTTTGGCTGGAAGCTTATACCCTTTGATTAGTTTAAAAGGAATTTTGATTATCGATATTGCTACTTTATATTATGGCGATCGCAACTTTAATCATAGTCACAATTCCTCAACCTAGTCTGAGTCAGGTTACTCAGCATATTCGTAACCCAAAACAAGAGCTAACCTTTGGCTTGCGCTACCTATTTAGATATCCCCATTTGTTAGCAATTTTGTTTTTTTTGCTAATCAATAACTTAATTGACAGCGTTAATTTTGCCATTTTACCTGCAATGGTTTTAGCTCGCAGTAATAACAATCCGACAGTGTGGGGTAGACTTGTCAGCACCTTTGGTATTGGCGGTTTGCTCGGCGCAGCAACAATTAGTATTTGGAATATACCAAAACGTCGCATTCATGGATTATTACTCGGTAGTGCGATCTCGAAAGCAGGTTTAATTCTGCTATCAGTAACACAAGCCATATTTTTTCAACTGGCTGCTGCGGTTATTAGTGGTTTTTGCTGCCCGCGATCTGATTGCAGGTATTGCTACACCTTTAGGAGCTGCGGTCGCTGGTGTTTTAGCCGATCGCTTCTTTGAGCCAGCAATGAAGACTAATAGTAGCTTATCTAAGATTTTCGGCGGTATATTTGGCGCTCAAACTGGTGCGGGAATGGCATTGACGATCTCTTTAGTCTCTGGTTGCGGTTGTTGCGATCGCTATTGCTGGATATGCTTTTCCTCTTTATACGTAATTAGAGCTTAGAGCTAATTGACTAGCATTCACTATCTTAAGTTTTAAGTCTTAAGTGTTTAAAAACTTGAATTACGACGTGAATTTCTGCAAAGCCGAGGTAAATTTTGCTCAGAATGTTCCCTAGCGATAACAACTTCCCAAACTTCTGACCAGCGTTCTTCAATTAGAGTTCTCATTTTTTCTGATTGCCACTGAGGAGGCCTACTTCTGTGATGCTTGTCAAGTGTATTCATCATTGATTTTTGCTTCTTAACTATTAAGAGTTATTTGCAGTAATTATTGGCTTAAGTCAAGAAAATAGAAGGTAACCTGATAGATTAACCAATTACTGACCAAAGTATAAACTTCTTTTTTTGCCAACAAAAATAATCTATCATTTTTTCTAACTAATTGCTATTAATTCTCAATAACTGAGTAATTAATAATGAAGATGCGATCGCCAAAATTGAATCGCTAACTAACATTGCACCTTGGCATAATTTCGCTGATGCCAACCCATAAAACGCAGAGATAAAGAATATCAGCAGTATTGGTATGAGTATGAGAAATGCCGGTAGGGCGATCGCCTGACCAAGACAAATAAATTAGGCGTTGCTGAATAAAATGATTATATGATTCTTACAACTAAGCAAATTAATTAAAAAGCTAATAGCTGATAGCTATATGCCCGTGCATAATTTGCGGAGCTAGTCCTAAAGGATACCGCTTCGCATATGCTTTAGCATACACCTTCGGATATACTCTTGTAGTATAGTTTAAATCAGCAACGTCATAAATCATTTTTCTTTTCAAAAACTAACTAAAATTTTTTGGTCTTACTTCTATCAATAGAGATAGTTAAATCACAGTTTCTTATGTTGAGTCAAGCTAAACTCAAAGCTTATAGCAATTCTCATATTTATAAGGTAAACCTCAATTAGGCGTGAACCATTAGCCCTAAAGGATACCGCTTCGCGTGACGCGAAGCGGTATCCTTTAGGGCATATGCTTTAGCATACACCTTCGGATATCGCGTCCCATTGGCTATTAGCAAAAACCAGGGTGTCAGACTGTACCTTACGTGAATAAGAACCGCTATAGATTAATAATTAATATTTTTCCTAAGCTGTTTAATATATGCGTCTTTTTAATCAGATTAATTTACAAACTCCAGAAAGTGTTGAGCTAGAGTTTACTTTGGCAGGGATTGGTAATCGCTCTTTTGCTCTAATAATTGATTATCTTGTCTTTGGTTTAACTATTTTATTAGTTTGGATTATTAGTGCTTTTTTGGCTTTTCAGCTTGTTCCTAATCTAGTCGTTAGTGGAGTTTTAGACCTGGTCGAACAATGGATTTTAGCAATTCAATTTATAACTAGCTTTGCTATTTATGTAGATTATTTTGTTGTTTTAGAAACTTTATGGCAAGGACAAACACCAGGAAAAAAATGGACAAAAATTAGAGTTATTCGTGACAATGGCAAACCAGAAAGATTACCTCAAGCAATCTTACGGGCATTACTCAGACCTGTAGATGATATATTATTTGTGGGCGTATTTTTGATTATTTTTTCTCAACAAGAAAAGCGCCTTGGCGACATGGTTGCAGGAACAATAGTAGTTCAAGAAGAACAAGGCTCAAAATTAGCTAATGTTGACATTTCTTCTGAAGCTGAAGATTTAGCAATTCAATTAAGAATAGAATCGGAAATAGCTAATTTATTGCCTGAAGACTATGCCACTATCCGCGATTTCCTCCAGCGGCGAAAAAATATTATGTTGCAATATCAGCACCAATTAAGCCGTAAACTAGCCGAACAAGTTAAAGAAATTATTCTTTTAGATGAGATCCCAGAAGGTTACAGTCATAGTCAATTTTTAGAAGCAACATATTTGGCTTATCAACAAAACAATAATTATTGAATGGAAGAGGTAAAGCGTTACTTTATTTATTCTGTAAAAGCTTGAACTCTACCATCAGGATTTAATAGTAGACGAACTGTAGCTGATTGTGACTCGTCAAGAGGCGAAACAAATGATTCGCCGTTTACAGGAATATTGCTCTGCTTTAGATATAGTTGAGAAGCTTTACCCAAAGCAACTACCCTTTTGATTGAACCATCGGCATTGAGCAGCAATCGGTATTCAAGACTTTGTTTTAAATCCTCTGGGGGCTGCCACTTCTGCTGAAAATAAACAATAACTTCCTGTATCTGACTTGGTTGAGAACGAGAATCTTTTAAAACGTCAGATTTAGCCAAGCCCGCAATTTTCTCTGTTGTTGTGGAATTTGCTTCTTGCTTCTCTTTGGTTGTGTTAGGAACTACAATTGTTGATTCGGTTGGTTGAGCAGCAATTTCTTTTTGTATTGAATTATTTAGTCCAGACTGACGAACTACATCAGATAAGGGATAGTCGGCAGGATCGGGTATGTTTGGTTTGGGTTTCGGGGTGTCTACGGCGGGAGGTGGCGGTAGTCTCTTGGCAGAAGTAAGCGGTTGTGTCAGCTGGGGTTTAGAGATCGATTTAACTGTCTCTGGTGCTTGAGGTGGAATAACCTCATTTAATTCGGGAATTTCTGCTGGAGGTTGGGACTCAGATTCTGGAGACGAAGCTTTGTTAGAGATTGATTGCGATCTAAGCAAAATCGTAGTGATACCTAGCGCAGCGATCGCCACGGCAGCTATTCCACCCCAAACAGGGATGAGCTTTTTTGTAGCTGACACCTGCTTTTCTGGTAGAGTAGCAATTTCGGTCTGATATGCTTCTAATGCAGTTACTAAATCAAATAGCTGCACTGTGCTAAGTTTTATTTGCTCGGCTTTGCCATCATGAATTAAAGAACCAAAAAAAAGTTCATGATTGACCAATCCTTGGGGTTTTAAATAAGGCTGATTATTTTGAATCAGTTCTCGATTGAGATTTACATTGCTATCTATTGGCTGAAATGAAGCTTGTAAATATTTTTGTACGTACCGAGCGATCGCTACTTGAAGCAGTTCTAAATCTTGGCGATCGCCTTGAAGCGTTACCTGATTTGAAGTCATTTCGCGTGGATCGTCAAATCTTAGCTCAAATTTCCAGTTTTTTGCTAAATTTTGCTTTTTCCAGCCCGAAAGAAGCGATTTTTTGCCTCTAATTTCTAAAGTACAGGTGGGTGGAGTGAAGCGATGTATGGAAGAAGACATGATTTAACTGATATTTTCCCAGCTTTATTTAGATATTCCAGCAGCATCAAAGATAGCAATCCCAAGTAAACTAGGGCCATTTTGACCACTGTAAAACAGCAGAGCGATCAATAGTTTCCAAGCTAAGGGCGATAAGGTTTGAGGCGAAATCTTTTGAGAATTACTAATTCTGGCTTGATAGTAATTAATAAATCGCTCTAGATAATTGCTTAGTAAAGCAGTTTGCTCGGGAACTTTGTTTTGTTGGGTTGCTTGCTCCAATAAGCCGACTCCTCGACGCAGCAATTCTTGATGCTGGTTGGCTAAATAGCAAATAATTAATGCCAGCGATCGCGCTACTTCTAGATCTAGTTTTTTGTCTGCCGAACAAGTATGTTTAGGCTCACTTGTTTCGAGATCAGTAATGCGATTGGGCGCAGCCCACGCTCCGCGATCGCCAATTATCGATTCTAAGTTTAAATCTTTTGCAGCCTGTAAAATAGCTTCTGAACTAATATCGGCGATCGCCTCTAAAGCTAATAGAACCAGATCTAAATGATATTTAATCTTATCTAATTGACTATTATTGGTAGCCTTTAAGTCAGCTAGTTCTTGCCATTGGGAGGAAACATAATCTGCTTTCATATTAGGTAACATAATAACCTAAAGCGAATTAATCTCAATTTCAATTGGTTTTTTTCATCAAAGCTTTATTGATTATTTTACAAACAATATTATTTCTTAACCTAAAGTCTGTCCAGCATAAATGATAATATAAAGATATCAAACCTAAGATGTATTTTTAAATTAAGATGACATTTTACTTAACTGGTGCTGGTGCATACTGTGTTTTTCTACTGTTATGCAAGTTTAAAGATCGAGAGTGTTCTAAAACAGACCCTACATCCTGGATAGTAGTCGCGATCGCATCAGCTTTGTGGATCGTAGTCATGCCGATATCATTGAGCGAAATACGTACTAAAGCCCGAACCAAAGCTAGGACAGCAAAGCGTTATGCTATGGTAAAGCCAGTGAATTCGGTTGAAAATTTACATCAGATCGAAACTGTTTACCAGAGATATTAATTTGATTCAAATACTATCCTCTAGAGCAATAAATCTTAATCATTAAATCTCTTATATCCTTGAATATTCACAGTTAAATAGTTGATTAAAGTTATTTATATTTAATAGCTAATTGCTACATAATATAGCTTAATTTGAGCGTTAATCTGATTAAACTGCGGTCAAGCTATAAATTATTTAACCCTGTTTTACAAAAAGCATGAACAGGGCTTATGTCAATGTTTTCCAATCAAAAAGTGTTTCAGCAAGTGTTTCAGCAAAATAGGCAACATTAGGCAGTTACATTCTATTCAGTGGTTTCAGGTGCTACTTCTCCAGGAGTAATTTCGGCGGCAGTACAGCTTCTCATGGCTTCTTCAGCAGATATGTTAGCAATACTAGCAAGGTCGAGAGTGCATTCGGCATGGCGTTCGGGCAACAAGCTACGGCGACAAGTATCTAAAGCTATTGCCGCTCCCGTTTCTAAACCAGCACTAATAGTCGTAACGCAGCCAGCAAGTTCATCAGGTCTACGAACACGATAGCAGGCTTGTAGAGCGTCATTTCCTTCAACATTAGTTCCTGTTTTAATCTCCTCTACACAAGCAGCAAGATCCTCAGGCTCTAAAGCATCAGAACAAGCGATCGCTGCGGGCGATTTCTGCACGCCACTTAAGATCAGGCTATCGGCACAAGTACCGATGCTACCAGCTAAGGCAGAAGAATTAGGTGTAATCAATAAAAATATGGGAACAGAAACCAGACTAGTCCAACTAACCGCTTTCAAAAGAATTTGCATGATAATTCAATAATATTTTCAACTCACAACCATATTAAGGCTAGATCGCCAGAATCGGCGAGTATATGCTTTAAAGGGATTAGACGTGAGGAACGAGGCATAAAACCTAAAGAACGACAAATAAATAAGCCAGCAGTAAGTAATACAACTGATTACTTACTGCTAACTAAATTAAGAATCATTTAGTACTGAGGAACACTAGGATCGATTTCCTGACTCCAGGCAGCAATTCCACCCTTAACGTTTGTGCCTTCAATTCCTGCTTCTTTGAGAATATTTAAGGCTTTAGCAGAACGCCCTCCTAGTTTGCAGTGAGCAATTAGACGATGACCATTGACTAGTTCTTTTACTTTATCGATACTGCTACCATCTTCTAATTCAGATAGAGGAATCAAAACCGAACCGTCAATTTTAGCAATTTCGTATTCGTTAGGATTACGAACATCTAGTAAGACAAAATCGCCCTTAGCGCTATCCATAAGCTGCTTTAAGTCTTTAACCGACATTTCAGCGATCGCATTATTCTCTGCTGCTGCTGCCGCTGCTGCCTGAGGAATCCCACAAAACTCTTGGTAATCGATCAGTTGTTCAATTACAGGTCGTTCGGGATTAGGACGTAGCTTCAGTTCACGGAATTTCATGTCCCAAGCATTATAAAGCAGTAATCTACCACTCAGGGTATTTTCTGCACCCAAAATGATTTTAATTGCCTCTGTTGCCTGAATTGTGCCAATAATGCCACAAAGCACCCCTAAAACTCCTCCTTCGGCACAGGAAGGCACCATTCCTGGTGGTGGTGGTTCGGGATATAAATCGCGGTAGTTAGGGCCTCCTTGATAGTTGAAGACTGTTGCCTGTCCTTCAAAGCGAAAGATAGAACCATAGACGTTAGGCTTGTCTAACAATACGCAAGCATCGTTAGTCAAATAACGAGTGGGGAAGTTGTCTGTACCATCAACTACTACGTCATAGGGGGCTAAAATATCTAAGGCATTAACGGAACTTAAGGCAGTTTCGTATAGATCTACCTGACAATGAGGATTGATGCTGTGAATTCGGTCTTTAGCTGACTGAATCTTGGGTTTGCCAACCCATGATTCGCTGTGAATTATCTGACGTTGTAAATTAGAACTATCGACAATATCGAAGTCTACCAAGCCAATTTTGCCAATACCCGCGGCTGCTAAATATAACAGCAGCGGCGAACCAAGACCACCGCTACCAATACAAAGAACGCTAGCTGCCTTGAGGCGTTTTTGTCCGTCTAATCCTACCTCTGGCAAGATAATATGGCGTGAATACCTTTGATATTCATCTTTATTGAGTTCGATTGCTTCCAAATTTGGATTAAGCATGATGATAAGAAAAACGCGATCGCAAACCCTGCTTTCAAGGTCGGCTTAGTACTATAGGCTCTTTATTATATAGAATTTCTTGATACAAACTCTTTAGATTAAGTAACTGTTAAGTAACATTACAAAGTTCATAACGAACATCAAGCTAGATTAAACATCGCTAAGTTTAAGCATTGTGACTAAATTATTTTCCGTCTTAAGGCTAGTTAAAAGAGACACATGGCATTTGAAGCTTACGCCCCAGAAAATTTTTATGACGAACTGTTTTTAGCTTTAGGTGAACCGCGATCGCACTGTGCCTCTTTGGTTCAACGCATGGTAAAGTTAGGCATATCGCAGCTAGAGCAACAGCGTCAAACAGCGGAAATAGCTTTGTTTAAACTGGGAGTAACTTTTAATGTCTATAGCGATAATCAGGGAGTAGAAAAAATCTTCCCGTTTGATATTATTTTTCGCATCATTGACGGGACAGAATGGTTGCAGTTAGAGCAAGGTTTAAAGCAGAGAATCCAAGCCTTAAATCTATTTCTCGACGATATTTATGGCGCGCAAAAGATAATTAAAGATGGCAAAATTCCCGCTGAGATTATCTACACGGCTTCTGGTGTTCTCAAGCCTTGCTTAGGCATTAAGCCTCCTGCTGGAGTTTGGTGTCATATTACGGGAACAGATTTAGTCAGGGATAAAGACGGCCGATGGTATGTCTTAGAAGATAATTTGCGATCGCCTTCTGGAGTTTCTTATGTTCTAGAAAATCGGCGGGTAATGAAAAGCACCTTCCCCGAAATTTTTCGCAACATGATGGTTAAACCTGTCGATGACTATCCCAGCCAGCTATTAGAAACCTTACTTAATCTTGCGCCTTCTCAAGTACCAGATCCGATGGTGGTGGTTTTAACGCCTGGGATTTATAACTGTGCATATTACGAGCATTCCTTTTTGGCGCAGCAAATGGGCATTGAATTAGTCGAAGGAAGAGATTTAATCGTAGCAGATGGCTATCTACAGATGCGAACTACTAAAGGCTTGAGGCGGGTTGATTTGACATACTCCTATTCCTGAAGAAATAGGAGTATGTCAAGCTCATATAGTTTTATTCCCGATAGTTCAGCTTTAGAATTAGCTCAAGATATTGCCTTTGCTACAAAAGAAAATACGCTAGACTTTTATTTGCTCTCAATCAACGTATCTATCAAGACTGCAAATATATTATTAGAGATACGGGCGAACCCTTCCCAGCTGGAGTAACATGGCGAGGCAAACAAGGCTCATGCCGAGATTATACAGTTCTGTTTATGGATGTGTGTCGAGCAGTGGGAATTGCGGCACGGTTTGTGAGTGGCTATCAAGAAGGAGATTTCGAGCAACAGTCGCGGGATCTTCATGCTTGGGTAGAGATTTATCTACCTGGGGCTGGTTGGCGGGGTTACGATCCTACTTTAGGTTTGCTAGTTAGCGATCGCCATATTCCCCTAGCTGCCAGCGCCATTCCTAGCTATGCTGCTGCGGTAGAAGGTTCTGTAACCCCCGTAACTACGGGAGCGAAAATTATCTCAGATCTTCAGGCACAAATATCAATCAAGGCTCTATAGGTACAAATAATTACTATTAGCTAAAGAAAATTATTTTAATCGTGGATCGGCTATTTACCAATTAGTGATACCGTAAAGTTGTTCGCCGAGGTTTGTGCCTAAAATATCTGTATTCATGATTTATCTCTCTAAGTATTATTTTTATTGGTTGGGATTAGAGAGATAGAGCTATTAATTTACGAGCATTAATTCAAATTGTTTATCAGAAAAGATCTTATCTTCTCGCCGAGAATATCTATGTATCCTCTTCTGACCATTTCTGGATAGAAAATTTCATTTTTGCTTGTTGAAATTCAGTAGGTGTATAAACTCCAACATCCAAAGTAAATTCATCGCTCATGACTATGACGTAACCTTGACAGAGATGAGCAATAGCTGCTGCTAAAGCAACAAACAAAGGAGGTTCCCATCTACTTCTACCTGCCATACTAGTAATTCCATATACATAGCCTATTAACTGCCATTTTTGTACTAAGGTTTGGATACTCGCAGAATTTAAATTACGACCAAAATCTTCAAGCATATCAATTTCAATAACATAATTTGGTTCGTTTCTACGAATATTCATCCCAAGAGTATTAGGAATGCCTAAAGACAAGTAATAATAATTGTGATTTTGATCATCAGGAATATATATTTTTTCTTTCTCTGCCAATATTTCATCACTACCTAGTTTGCACAAAGATACAGTTCCTAGTCTTTGTGCATCTTCTAAAGTTAATAATTCTAAAAACTTGTCTTTTAGCTCGCCCCAATAAAAATGTTCTGAGCTAGTGGGAAAAATGCAAAGGTCTATGCTCATACTCGATCGCGATCGCTTACAAGTTCGTATATAGTTGGTAGGATTATTTTTATTGGTTGGTATTAGATAGAGCTATTAATCAATAAATACTACTTTTCGTTCATATAGATTCCTTGAGATACAACGTTCTTAAATTCTCTAAGTGTAGAAACTTTATTGAGTTGGCACAAGAAACTATAGTCAGTGTCAGATGCTGTCAAATCATCATCTAATAATTGTTGTAGCTGAAAAGCAAAATGTAATGCGGCTTTTCCAGTGCTATCAACCGAAATGGATTTAAAATCTTTACCAATATTGAAAGAAGTATTATCTTCTTCATACTTGTAGTTGCCAAAAAAGGCGGTATATTTAGATTCCTTTATAGTTCCTGAATCATAAGTATAGCAATACGTAGTTGTGTTAGGACATTTTTGTCCTAAAATTGAGGCAGAAAGAGAAGATTAAGAAAATGCCAGCTCCATACGGCTACGATTTAAGAGAAAAAGCAGTCAAAGCTTATCATCGAGGTGAAAAGAAAAT
>DATNPK010000063.1 GCA_036703275.1 Coleofasciculaceae cyanobacterium
CTCTAGGCTTTTTGTTATGTCTAGCTTGTAGTACTTTCTTAAAGAATCTTTTGGCAGCTTCTTTATTTCTTCTAGCACTCAGCATAAAGTCTAAAGTATTGCCTTCGCTATCTACTGCTCTGTATAAATATTTCCATTTTCTATTCACCTTAATGTAGGTTTCATCTACACGCCAAGAATCATTAGTCGGCTTTAAATAATTTCGGCTTCTTTTTTGTATTTGAGGCGCATAAATGATTACCCACCTATAGATTGTAGTGTGATCTACAGACAACCCTCTTTCCAACATTATTTCTGATAAATTCCTGTAACTCAAAGCATAGCGAAGATACCATCTCACACAAAAATAAAATAATCTCACCTTGGAAATGTTTCCATTTAAACGGCTGCTTCGAGTTCATCTTATTAGTAGTAATTAATATTTAAATTATACTACAAGTTTATCTCAAATTTTTGCAACAGAACCCGCTCGATAGTTCTGAACCTTTCTTGAAATATAGCAGGCATGAAAAGTCTCTTTCTGCCTCGCTTGGGAGTGGTTCGACCTCGGAGATTTTCATGTTCTGTTGGGGATCATGCCTCAATTAAAAATGGCTTTTCGATTCTTGCGACTGTCATAAACACCATCTAGAAAACACGATAGTATTCTTCAGATTAAATCCGACCATCCGAGCGATATGAGTCACTTGTGGCAAAACTTTCCTCAACAGAGGAGATTCATTACGATTGCCAGGAGCGGTAACAAAGGGAGCTATGACATTACAGTTGCGGTCGCAAAATGCCACGACTCTATCACCTTGGAGATGTTTATGTCCGCTCAAGCCAAAATTATCACGACGCGAAGCTAATCCTTTAGGGCACCTTTTTTCGCTGCTGTGGTTGTTCCATCACCATGAATAACAGTAATATTAAGAAGTTTTTCCTGGTGGAGTAAGGATACAGAATCCACAAAAATGTTATCAAAACATCCATGGATTTCAAAGCGTCGAAAAGCTCGATAGATTCTAGAGTAGTGAATTTCTGGATGCCCATCTTGGTCTGTAGCAATAGGTAGCTCTTTCCACTGACTTCCTACATACAAGAGCTTTAAAATGTAGTTAAAAATGACCTGTAAAGAGAGTTTTGGCTGTGGACCACGACTGACAAAATGTAGATGAGGCAAGACAAATTGCTCGAACTGTTCGACGGTCAAATGAGTTGGAATCCAATTCCAGGATTGGGCTTGAGGCATTCTTGTTTCTACCGTTTCTCCAATTAAAATGACTTGAGTCACTTTAACTTAAGTTAGTGAAATCCTAAGTAGATATAGGCTTCTAGACAAATTCACCCAACGAACAAAACCCGCAACCAGTTCTTAGCTATAAAACAGCGAAAATCCGATTACTATTGGTGTTATGATTGGCAATTTATCCTGTGATTTCATAGTTTTGACCTCAACTTTCAAACTCTGGCAGCAACGACAATTAAATCCTGTTTAATCAATCCTCCAATCAAAGCATAACTTCTTCCCTTGTCCTACTATCATCAGTATTCCCAAGCGTTTTCTCAAATTTACCTGAGTGAGTTGCAAGGACAAATTTTAGCTTGTCCCTACTTTGCCGTAAATAATTTGAATCGTGATTTTGTAGGGACAAAGGGATTTTCTCTAGTATTTCGGCGCTCACATCTGACGGACATCAAGCAGCGTTTCCCTTACCTCAAGCTCTACCTGAATCGAGTAGTGCAACAAGAGTGCAATGCTTTTTACCTCAACCCCCTACTACTCGGACTCGGCTCTAGGGTAGACCCCCACATCGATCGCTCTTTGCGCTCCTACTGCAAAACGATCGCCTCTCCTGTTGTAGTCAGCGTTCTTTATGTCAAGGTACCTACAGATTTAGAGGGAGGGGAACTGGTGCTGCGATCGCACAAACGCCAAATTGCACAAATTCGCCCCCAACCAAACACTCTGCTATTTTTCCAGGGAGATTTAATCCATTCGGTGAAGCCTGTGACGAGTCCAGGTATTCGCCTGAGCCTTGTTTGTGAACAATACAACCTGGATGATGCTCAACTGAGGGAAATCCCAGAACTTCAACTAGAGTCAAGGGCAGTTAGAGCAGAGAAGGGGAGAAATAAGCCAAGAAAAAGAAGTTGAAGCAATAGCTTTGGTAAGCAAGTTTCCCTGATTACGAGCGAAAGTTACCCCATCTGGCTTTAACCATCCATGACCACAATAGATAAGCATGTTACATTAAATTAAATTCAACGATACTTTTGAAATTCTCAAGAGTTTTTTTTATGCCATCACATTATTACAGGTTTACACAGCAACAATTATAGCCTTCACTTTTACCATCATCAAAATTACACTTGCTATCATTATCATTAAAATACATTACTACTTTCATACTACTTATCAAACAAAAAGACTCAGAGCGATTAGGCTTCGCCTAGCCTACGGATCGCGGCTATTGACCAAACTTTTAAACAATCACAATACCTTTACTGGCTCGATCAAAAAAAAGCTAAAGGCTAAGAGCTAGGGCTTTACCCTTTATTGACTGATTTTAGTCTTTTCATCGAAAAATGTTTGAGTTCACTTAATCAGAGATAATCTGCTTACTTCTATCAACTCACCCACCATTTCTAACTTCGCCCATTCACCATCGATCGCTTCTACTGTAAATGGTGATGCCCAACTGCAATGACCTGGATAGTCTTCAATCGTTACCTTATCTCCTACTCTAATGACAGGCTAGCCTGAATTCATCAGCATCAGAAGTTATATACAAAAAGCCTGTAGAGCAATCTTCAACACCAGCCCACACAGTCCAACTGTAAACATTAATCCCCACTGATACCTGAATCCCACGAGAAAGAGCATAACTGTTACTCGAATCAGAGCTAAGGTCTTGAGGGAACTTACAAGAAAGCCTCTCTAGCAATTTAGATGCTATTTTCCAGGCATCTTCGGCTGTTACAAAAACCACAAAATCCAACAGGCCACTCCACTGAATCTATTAGCCAATCTCTCAGCTCAACTGAATTCAGCTTTAATTTTAAATGCTCAAGAGCGGGAATTGGCGGACGAGATAGCTTCGTCCTTCTTATTTTCCCCTCGGTTCGATTCAGAGAAAAAATTGCTACTTGAGAATTTCTCTTAGTCGGTTTACCGTATTGTTCACCTAATAATTTCTTTCTTCTTCTAGCTTCACCCATTAATTACAGATAACCTCTTTATTTCTACTAACTCACTGACCATCTCTAGTTTAACCATCTCACCATCAATCGCTTCTACTGTAAACGGGCTAGCCCAACTCCAATGTCCTGGGCAATCATCTACCATCACGAGATCCCCTACTGTGATGGCAAGCTGATTATTCTCCACCTCATACTCTGTATTGGTTCGGGTTTTCAATTGCCTTATCTGTGACGGCATTTCTAAAACTTCTTCTAATATTTCTTTTTCCTCTTTCTGCCCTCGATCATCTGTACTACAGATGGTTTCATTTTCTACACTCTTTTCTAATTCTGGTGAGTTTTGATAAATGCCGTCACAGTCGTCACATTCATCACTACCAGTACTTTGATCCATCATATGCCCTAAAGGACTAACTACGTGTCGCAGAGCGGTATGCCACGGCACTAGCCCGTGCATGATTAGCGCCTGGAGGCGCGTCCTTCGCGTCGTCCTTTAGGACATAATCCATCATATTCGTCACTCTGTCCATTACCATCGTCCACAATTTACTTATTACATTCGTGTTCTCTGGTCGAGGGCTAATATTTATTTCTACTTCAGAGTTACCAGTAATTAATGGTGGTGAAGTGTCACTCTCATCTCGAATCTTCAAACCCACAAAATATGCTCCCTCGCGATCGCGTTCTTTCCTGATATCTAAACCCAACTGATTCTTGCCCAGGTCAGATAGTAAAGTGACAAATCGACGTAGGCTAACAGGACGAGTCCCGCTGTTATGGCAGTATTCCGTGTAATTAGGATAAAGCCATTTCTCAGTGTTGAGATACCAAAATGGTGAA